>NZ_JBAIYW010000340.1:0-9912 GCF_036763055.1 Desulfovibrio sp. 1214_IL3152
CGTCGGTGACGGAGCGCGCCCCGGCAGGGGCCGCGCCCGTCAGCAACGCCAGAGCCAGCACAAGCAGGCTCAGCGCTTTTGCCATATGATCATCTCGATAACATAGTCTGTGCGTTCAACGTATTGGCCGTTTTCGTCCCGGAAGTTCTCCACATGAGCCGCCACAAAATCCGGGTCCGGTTCCGCGCCGTAGTCACGCAGGGTAGTGACGCAGGTGTCCACCAGTTCTTCCCGGCTTTTCGCCACCACCCACTGGCCTTTGACCGGTATGGCCGTATACGGCACACCCCTGGCCTCCAGCCATGCGCGCATATCCTGGGCATTGTTGAAAATTTTTGGAGCAATGCCGTAGTGCTCGTGCAGTCCCTGCATGACGTCGGAAAGCATGCGGTCAGAAAAGCCCATAAAAATCACCTTGTCGGTGGTGTATTGCATGAGTTTTTCCCTGCTCGCATCGCTTTCAATGGCTGGCGTCATGGAGGCGAAAACAATGTCAAAGCGCTCGTCTGTGGAAAAATCGTCCCAGCCGGAGCACACGGTTGCAATATTGTCGATGTGCATGGCGGCGGCGTCTTCGCGCAGCAGGCGCAGCATTTCGTCGGCAACGTCCACGGCGGTGACTGACTGTGCCATGCGCGCCAGGCGCAGGGTATACATGCCGCTGCCGCAGCCCACGTCCAGAACGCGCTTGCCGGTGAAATCCACGCCGTTTTCTGCGGCATGGCGCAGCATGCCCGCCTCGTAATTGCTGTCGCCTTCCTCAAAGCGCGGGAAGGTACGCGAACGGGCGTTCCAGTATTCACGCTGCTTTTGCTGCTTTTCGTTTACAGTTCCCATTTGATGCTGACTCCCGCGTTGAATCCCAGTGCCGGGTAGCCCCAGGCTTCTTCATACTGGGTATTGGTTATATTGTCCGCATAGGCTTCAAGGGTCAGGTGTTCGTCCACCTTGTAACTGAGGCTTGCACCAAGGGTGGCGTAGTCGTGCAGCGTGCCTTTACGCAACTGGGCCGTATTGACGTAATAGCTGCGCTCGCCCACATAGGTCAGCACCGTGTCCAGGGTGAACTGTTCATTGATTTTCCAGATGGTTCCCAGGGTTCCTTTCCAGTCGGGGATATACTCCAGCTTTTCCATTACGTTGCCCGGATCGGCGGGGTCGTTGGACTTTTTGCTGTCCTGTCTGGTCACGGCGGCTTTTACCGTCAGGCAGTCCAGCACGTCATAGCTGCCGCTCAGCGTGGCTCCGTATATTTCTGCGTCGATATTGTAGGCGGCCCATGCCTGATAGCTTTGCGGACGGTTTACGTATACGGGCTTGTGAACGATATAGTCCTGAATGTTATAGTAAAAGCCGGAAAGCTTGAGAAAGCCCTTGCCACCGAAGCTGTACTTGTAGGCCGCGTCGATGCCGCGTGCCGTTTCGGGCTTGATGTCCTTGCCCACAAGATAGGGCACATTGACGGTATTGTCCCGTGAGGATGCCTGCGAGTTCCAGTACAGTTCGGGAATGGTGGGGGTTCTGTAGTTCTGGTACAGGGCCAGAGAAGCGGACTGGCTTTCCGTAAATTCGTAGGTGAGCATGGCCTTGGGAGAAAGCTGCGCGTTATAAAGATTTTTGTCCTGTCCTTCAGGGCTGTAGCTGAAACTGTCGTAGCGCAGACCCATATCCAGATGCAGGCTGTCGGTAAGGGAAAACTTGTCGGCCAGAAACGCGCCCATCACTGTGGCAGGCCTGCCCGCCTCGGAAGACTCCATCTTGCCGGTCCAGTTGTTGGCTCCGGCCTTGTTATAGTTATCATCCACATATTCCACGGTAATGGGGCCGGGAGTCAGCCGCTTGTATTCCACGCCGGTCATGAGCGCATGGCCGAGAACCGTGGCTCCTGTCTTGAACTTGAAGCCGTAGGTATTGTCTACAATGACGTTGCGGTCCAGTACCAGATCCCCCTTTTTTGTTTTGGACGGATTGAAACTGTCCGGGCCTTTCTTGATCTGCATGCGGGCGTCAATGTCCGCATAGTTTTTTTCGCGGCGGCTTTCGCTGTTTTTGAAACCGGAGACTTCAAAGTAGGCTGTTTCCAGAAATTCCTGCCGGTAGGTAAAGTCCATAAGATGGCGATACTTTGTCCAGTGCGCGCCGTCGCCGATAACGGTCATTGAGGGCGTGGGCGAGCCGCCGGCAAAGCTTTCGCCGCTGGCTGTGGGATAGTTGGAATCTATGGGAGAACCAAAGCCGGGCAGATCCGGATTGGAATCGCTGGTGGGATTGCCGTCGTTTCTGTTGGTGCGGATAAGCCCGCGCCTGGTCTGGCTGTAATTGTAACCCAGGATAAGTTCGGCCTGCCAGGGCAGGTCTATGTAAAGCTTGGGATTAAAGTGAAAGGAGTCATAGTCGTTATTGCGAAAAAAGGGATCGGCGTGCTGATGGCTCAGGCCCACGCTCAGCCCTATGGCGTTGAACTTCTGGGCGTAGCTGCCGCGCACGTTATGAAAGTCGTAAAAGTCTTTCCAGCCGCCCATGGTGGCATAGGCGCTGAAATAGGGCTTTTCGGTGGGGCGGCGGGTATAGGCGTTGATGACGCCGCCAAGGGCGCTGTTGCCGTATTCAACCGAACTGCCGCCCTTGATCACTTCGATCCGCTCGATATTGTCCAGCGGGATGGTCCCGAAGTCGATATAGTTGCCTCCGGACATGCCGGTGGAGCTGATGTTGCGGCCGTCAAGATTGAGCATGATTCTTTTGGATTCCATGCCGCGTATGGAGATGATGTCGCTGCTGTCGCCCATGGCGGCCTTGCGCTTGAAAGATATTTCCGGGTCGCGCACAAGGTAGTCGGCCACGTTATTGCTGCGGTTTTTTTCCACCACGATGGCGGTGGTTCTGTCCAGCTTGTCTTCTTCCAGCTGTCCGGTCACTTTTACCGGGTCCAGAACAAAGACGTCCTGCATGAGATTGTCGGAACCGGCTGCATGGCCTAGGAGGGGAAAGGCCGTCACAGCCAGCAGGCACAGGCAAAGGATGATTTTCATACATACCCTCTGGCAGCGCCTGTGCTGAAGGTTGGTGTCAAGCCGGCGCATGTGATGTTTTTCAAAAAAGTGCTATCACTCGCTGGAAAAAAAGGCTGCGCCGGGCAGCCCGTCTGAAGGTCTCTGGCTTACCAGCGCCGGGGGTAATGGCGGTGACAGTCCAGACAGACTTTTTTGCCGTCTTCAAGACGCAGCATGGGTTCGGCCACACCTTCGCCGCAAATTTCGCAGGGGATTGAAGTAAAAATGCGCGGCCTTTCAGGGGCTTCATAGCTGGGTACAGACGAACTGAACATGTCTTCAAGCGGCATGCTCATGAGGGTTTGCTGCCATTCTTCCCTGCTGGCCTGTTCATTTTTGGTCACACGCAGGCACAGGCGCAGGGCCGTGCCGTTTTCGCGGTCAAAAAAAGAATAGGCCTGCTTGCCGCGCGGGCGCGCAACCAGGTTGCCTTTGCCCGCCGAGCAGCCGAGCAGGCACTGAATGGCGTCTACGCCGCAGGCATCGTTTTCTGTGATGCAAACGAGCTTGCCGTATTGGGCCTGCCCAAGCACGGGGTGGGCCATTACTGCCTCCACGGCGCGCAGGCCGATGACGAGGCCGGGGCAGAGATGCCCGTGAAAGGTTACGGCCTTGTTGAGCCTGTCTGAAGCTGACTGATCCATGATGCCTCCTGCATGGCGGCTCAAACCCTTTCCCATCGGCAGAAATATGGCCGTAACTCTTGGCTGGCCGCAGTTTTGCCGTTTCGTGAAAGGCTGGGACAATGTTGATCCGCCCGGTAGTATTAATTGAAAAATCGTAACACCAAGGCAGAAAACAGGCAAGAAAATACTTATAAGACGTGCGGTTTTGACAAAATTTGTCCTGACCCGGCCTGCTGCCGTTACGCCGCAAATCCGGTGGGCACACAAAAGACAAAGCCGGAATTGCTGTTTGCGGGCAATCCGGCTTCGTCCGTGTAGAGGTGCGGCAACGATGGTCAGGCTGGTCTGCTACAGAGGCATGTTCAGGCACAGGAGGGGCAGGGGCCAGCCCCGGAAACTAGAGCAGTTAACGAATGAAATGACTTAACTGCTCTGCAAGGATTTTCTTGAAAATCCTTGCCACGAAATGCGAGCAGGCAGGCTTTTGCCTGCCGTAAGCAAGCATTTCAAGTGTTAAATGCTCTAGACAGTGTCGTCACGAGATGAATTTCCTTGGTATATCAAGGAGAACGAGCCTTTTATGCAGGGAGTGTACTCTTATGGTACTCGACCGGAATAAAAGGCGAAGTTCGACGCAGAGATACCGGTAAAGGCGCTCGTGACGACACTGTCTACAGTTTGACGAGTTCGTAGGCCCGGTTGCCCAGACCGATGGCTTCACCGTGCCGCAATTGCACGGTTCCGCGCGTATGGGGCCAACGCGCGGTGAAGATGTCCTGCCCCTGCTTTTTTTCCTGCGTGCTGGCGCACAGGCAGGGGGCGTTGTTGACGAGGTCAAGGCACGCCTGATCCAGAGCCACAGGGTCTGAGGATGCCAGAATGCCCACGTCAGGCACAAGCGGCATATCGCTCCAGGCTACGCAGTCGCAGTCCGGTGTCACGTTGAGCACAAAATTGATGTAGCAGACGCGCCTGCTCCTGCCCTTGACCGTGCCGTAGGCGTATTCGGCCATGCGCTCCATAAAGGGTTCCATTTCCGTTGCCCAGTCAATAACAATGGCCTTGGCCGGGCAGACCGTCATGCACTCGAAGCAGCCGATACATCGCGCTGTTTCCACATGGCTTTTGTGGTCGCGCATGCTCAGGGCCTGCTGCGGGCAGGAGCGCACGCATTTGGCGCAGCCGATGCAATCATCTTTGTTTATGCTCACATGGGTGGCGTGCTGTTCCCGCTTGCCCCGCACCGACGCGCCCCCCATTGCCAGATTTTTGACGGCTCCGCCAAAACCGGCCATCTGATGTCCCTTGAAGTGGCTGAGTACAACCATAGCCGGCGCGTTGTGTATTTCGGTGGCGATATGCACGTCTTTGAAGTGTTTGCAGTTGATGCGCACCGGCACGTCGTTGCCGCCGAACAGCCCGTCGGCGATAACGACGGGAGCGCCCGCCACCGTGGGGGCAAAGCCGTTGAGATAGGCTGTGCGCAGGTGGTCGACCGCATTGTGCCTGCTGCCGGAATACAGGGTTGTGGTGTCGGTGAGAAAAGGCTTGCCCCCGACGGCGGCGATTTTGTCCACCACCTGCCGCACCAGGGTGGGGTTCAGGTGGGTGTCGTTGCCGTATTCGCCAAAGTGCAGCTTGACGGCAGCAGGCTCATTTTTTTTGATGATTTTTTTCAGGTTAAGGGCGTCGCACAGGCGGGCCACCTTGGCCATCTTGCTTTCTTCATGTGAGCGGGAGTGTGTATCGGCAAAATATACTTTGGCAGGCATGTTGTCCTCCATATCAGGCTTTTTTATGCTGTAGTCACAGTTTTTTTATGCCTCCTCAGGGCAGTTCCGCAAGCGAAAATCAGGGGCGGGGCCGTGAAAAAATGGCCTGTGGCGCGGCCGGGGCGCTTGACAAGATGTGCGCTCAAGAATAACCTTAATAAGATTTATGTTTCATGAAAACAGAGGGTTAGCTCATGCCCTGCAAGGAGGCTCCATGGCCGTTTATGTTGTAGATCATCCTCTTGTGCGTCACAAGATTGGTATTTTGCGTATGGAATCCACCTCCACCAGTGAATTTCGCAGCGTTTCCAATGAAGTGGCGCGTCTGCTTATCTATGAGGCCACCAAGGGCTTTCGCACTGAAAAGCATACCGTGCAGGGCTGGGCCGGGCCTGTGGAAATTGAAGCCATTTCCGGCAAAAAAGTTACGGTTGTTCCCATTTTGCGCGCCGGTCTCGGCCTGATGGACGGCGTGCTGGACATGATACCCGGGGCCAAGATCAGCGTTGTGGGCCTGTACCGCAATGAGGAAACTCTGGAGCCTGTGGAGTATTACGTCAAGCTTGCCAGCGACATGGATCAGCGCCTCGCCATCATTCTTGACCCCATGCTGGCCACGGGCGGTTCGCTTATCGCGACCATCGAGCTGTTGAAGCGCCACGGCTGCCGCCAGATATGCAGTCTCAACCTTGTCTGCGCTCCTGAGGGCATTGCCAAGGTGGAGGCGGCGCACCCCGATGTGGACATCTATACCGCCGCCATTGACGATCACCTCAATGCGCAGGGCTACATTATTCCCGGTCTTGGCGATGCCGGAGACCGCATTTTCGGAACCAAATAGTACCGTTACAATTGGGGGCAGTTTTTGCGTAAAATTGCTCTGGCGGCTGCGTGGCAGGCGTTTGCTGCGAAGGTGCGAACCTGTTTCAGCCTTGCCGAAAAGCTTTTGTGATGAAAGCCCGGCGGCACGGGCTGCGCGGTCGCGCACCGTGGCAACCGTCTGGAAAGCTTTGGGAACTATGCTCCCAAAGGTAAATGCTCTAGACAATCGAGGCAGGGTATGAGCTCGAACGGCTCGCGGCGGGAATTTGCGCCCACCGACTACAATCTGCGTTTCAGGGACTGCCTGATCGGCGCGCAGATGCTTTTTGTGGCCTTTGGCGCACTGGTGCTGGTGCCCATCCTTACCGGTCTGGACAGCAACGTGGCCCTGTTTACCGCAGGGGTGGGAACGCTGCTTTTTCAGATCTGCACCAAGGGAAAAGTGCCGATTTTTCTGGCATCGTCCTTTGCCTTTATTGCTCCTATCATTTACGGGGTGCAGACCTGGGGCGTCGCGCAGACGCTGGGCGGGCTGGTCTGTTCCGGCTTTGTCTATTTTATTCTCAGCGGCCTTATCCGCTGGCGCGGCATTGAAGTTGTTTTGCGTGTGCTGCCTCCGGTGGTGACCGGCCCTGTCATCATGGTCATCGGCCTTATTCTGGCTCCGGTGGCCGTTAACATGGCTCTGGGAAAAACCGGCGACGGCGCGGTGCAGCTGGTTCCCGAAGAAATGGCCCTGTGGGTTTCCATGACCTCGCTTCTGGTCACGGTGCTGGTTTCGCTGCTGGGCCGGGGCTTTTTACGGCTCATGCCCATATTGTGCGGCATCACGGCGGGCTTTCTGGTTTCGCTCTATCTGGGCCTCGGCGACTGGACAAAGGTTGCGGCTACGCCCTGGATGAGCCTGCCGCAGTTCACCTTTCCGGAATTTGCCTGGGAACCCATACTCTTTATCATGCCCATAACCCTTGCTCCGGCCATTGAGCATTTCGGCGACGTGGTGGCCATAAGCTCCATCACCGGGCGCGACTACCTCAAAGATCCCGGCGTGCATACCACCATGTTCGGCGACGGCGTGGCTACCATGGCCGCAGGCTTTGTGGGCGGGCCACCCTGCACCACCTATGCCGAGGTCATCGGCGCGGTAAGCCTGACCCGCGTTTTCAACCCGGCAGTCATGACCTGGGCGGCCTTGTGCGCCATTCTGCTTTCTTTTGTGTCCAAGATCGGGGCCTTTTTGTCGTCCATTCCCGTTCCCGTCATGGGCGGCATAATGATCCTGCTTTTCGGGGCTATCATGGTGGTCGGGCTGAACACGCTGGTGCGCGCCGGCAAGGACCTGATGGAGCCGAGGAATATGGTTATCGTGGCTCTTATCATTATTTTCGGTGTGGGCGGCATGCAGTTCAGCATCGGTTCTTTCAAACTGGGCGGCATCGGGCTTGCCGCGGTGACGGGTGTGGCCCTCAACCTCTTTTTGCCGCGCAGCCGCAGCTGAGGCTCATGTGCGAAGCCCCTGCGTTGCGGCGACAGCCGGTAAATGTGTAAAAAGGGGCAGGACACGGGATTTCGCAATGTGCGTATCCATGTAAATATTCTTTAACCCGCCGGGCGGCATGGGGCTGCCCGGCGGGTTGTATCTTTTGCGGCAAGCATGCTAGGCTTTCTTCAGGGCCACCGGTCGCCATATGGCTTTTTTGCCCGGCGACGCCAAGAAAAAAACGGTCAGCGCAGGCATATGCGGCCTGAGTATGATTTTTTCTCATGTGCTGCTGAAGCGGTTTTTTTGAAACTGCTCTGATGTTCAGTTTTGTGAATGCGCTGTTGAAACACCGGCTCCTGTTTCAGGGCTGTCATTTAGCCGCAAAAGGAGGCTTCTCATGGCTGATAAAAAAGGTAAAGACGATTATACAACGTGTCCCGCCTGTTCCGGTACGGGAAAAAATCAGGACAATACGCCGTGCTTTGAATGCAATGGCACCGGCAAAAAGCAGAACGCCTGCACCGTGCCCGTGGGCGCCGAAAACAGCGGCGTGTGCGACTAGAGCGGTTTAACTTTGAAAAAGGTGCAGATGCTCTACATCATCTGGCGCTGCACGAATGTGCAGTGCGCCACAGCGTGGCGTGGATTCAGCCGGAAAATGCGATTTTCAGCTGAATGAAAGCTTTGAAATGTGAAGCAGTTCAAAGTTAATCTGCTCCAGATGTAATGTTCCTGAATCTGGTCGATTCAGCAGGGTGCAGCCCAGAGTTGCATGCATCAGGGTTTGCGCACCATAATGAAGAATCCCGGCCTTGGCCGGGGTTCTTCATTATGGCGCAATGGGGCAAGCACCGCCAGTGCGGGACATGCGCTGCGTAGCGCACGGTGCTTACAGGCTGCGCTCTTCAAGGCCGCCGGTGGCTGCGCCTTTTTTGGGCGGTTCGGTCACGGGCTGCAGACCCGGCACCACGTCGTGCACTTCGGTGGGCGGCGCAAGGGGATTGGAGGCGGCCCTTTCAATAATCTTGCTGTCGCGCACAAAGACGGTGCAGGACAGGCCGAAGCACTCATTGATGGCGGCCACGGTTCCCTTGAGCGTTTCCTGATCATTCTGCGGCGGGGGAACCAGAAGGTAATAGGTGCGCGTGCGTCCGCCCATGCGCGGTTCAACGGTGCAGGCCACAATCCACTCGTCCTGCCCGTCGCCGTTCCAGTCCGCAATCGCCACCATGTTGACAGTGACGGTTTGCGTGGCATGCCTGATGCGGAAGCCGTTGTCCCAATGCGTGACGCGGCTGTCGGGCTGCATGGTGGCGGCAAAGGTATTGCCCAGGTAAACGTCGTGGCTTGTCTCTCCGGTCATGAACGAGGGAGAAAGCCGTCGAAAAAGCGTTTCGCCGTAACTTTTATAGCCCGCAAAAGACATGGGGGCCACGTAGGAGCCTTTGTCGTCCAGAAGGTTGCGGGCTTGAAGCTCCTTGGGCATGGCTCGGGCCATGCGAATGAATTGATCTTTTTCCACCACGACCACAGGGCGGGTGGAGCAGCCGAAAAGCAGAACGCCCAGGCAGAGCAGGGCGCAATAACGCGTGATAAGCATGGTGACAATTTTCTCCTGGCGGAGTTTTGACATGAAGCCGGGGTATGCGGCAATGCAGCCTTTGTATGCGTAGGCCGAAGCCTTGTAAAGTGGGTTGCCTTGTCATTCCGGCCGGCATGGTATGGTATCTGCATATTTTTTACAGGCTGTCCCGCTTATGTTTCAAGCCAAGGAAAAACCATGTCCGAAGCCCTGTATATCGAAATGCCCCCGCGAAAAGGCGGCAAAAAATCCCTGTGGCTGCGCCTGCTGCCGTTATGGGCGCTGGTGCTGCTGCTTTTTGGCGGGGCCTGGCTGTGGCTGGTTCAGGGGCGCATAACCAGCGACCGCGCCTTTCTTGACGCCATGGTGCATGTGGTTGCGCCGGAATTTTCCGCACCGGTGGAGGGTTTTTTTGTGCGCGAGGGCGACAGTGTGCGCCGTGGTCAACCCTTGTTGCTGCTGAACGTCCGTGCCTATCAGGATAGACTTGCTGAGGCCGGTCGTGAGGGCGCGGCCCTGCGGGGCATGTCCGGGCAGGCTTCCGGTCCGCCCACTATGGAAGAAGCCGCCGCTC
>NZ_JBAIYW010000399.1:0-9741 GCF_036763055.1 Desulfovibrio sp. 1214_IL3152
TCGTGCCGAGCTCACCACAGGCCACAAGGCGCTGCAAAAAGCAGCGCGTTAATTCATAGGTTTTTCCTGACCCGGCAGACGCTTTGACCTGACGCAGATGATGCATGAATACTCTCGTGTTTTCGCACCGGGCCGCCCGGCTGCGGTGTGCCAAAAAAGGTTTCGGCCGGCCGTAGCCATGTGTGCAGTTTCCGCAGGTAACCGGAGAAGCGCAGCACGGGCCGTCAGCGTGCAATCATGCCAAACCGGCGGCCTTGAGTCGAGAAGGAAAGTCCGGGCGGGCCTGTGACGGCGTTTAGCGCCGGTTTGTCAGAAAAATCGCACCAAGAATATTCACGCAGCCACCAGAGCAAATTCAAAGTGAAAATGCTCTAAAAAACATGGCCGGCGCAGTACTCTGAAACGACGGCTTGCGCAAGCTGCGCGCTGTCGAGCACGGTGGGCGCGTGGCGGAACTGCCTAAAATATTTTTAAAAATAAGTCTAGATTTTATCTTGAAAATCTGCTTTAATTGATGTAGCGCTTTATAGAACATGGTGTAAAATAAGGTTCGGCTGCTCTGTGTGCCGGACGGAACATAAAATACAGTTTTTTCCCGGGGGCATCATGCCGCAAGTCGCAGCACGCATCAATGAAGAACAGGAACGCTGGCTCAAGGATTATTTTCGTACCAAGAGCGCTGGCGCGGAGTTTATTCTGCCTTGGGCTGTGGACACGTTTTTCCGGGCCATCACGGGCATAAAGCATATATTCAGCGGGCCGGAACTGAAGACCATTGTCGAGGCGCACAAAGATATGAAGCTCATGCCCGACCACACGCGCCTTTCGTATCTCATACTGCGCGTTTCTGACGCCTGCGATGTCAACGGCGTGCATCTGCGCCACGGAGCCAGCAAATCAAGCCTTGAATCAAAAATCAAGAGCCTGGACGACACGCAGGCCACGGCCCTTATGGTGTGGGCCTCGGCTTTTTGGGTCAGCCGCAACTGCTCGGCTGAAAATCTGGACGAGTACATCAAGGCGTATTGATCTTTGTTCGTGGAATCCGTAGGTTCAAGGCCGCTCCTGCGGCCTTTTTCATTTTACGAATTCTGCCTCGCCCGGAAGCCCCAGGGTGTTTGCCGGCATTGCGCATGCACGCCAGCGGCTGCGTGAGCAGTCGCCCGCCGTAAAGATGCAAGCGCAGCTTCAGCCGTTACGACAAAGGAAGTTACGGATGCTTCAGAAATCGTAACGCAGGAAAATACGCTTGCAGGCAGCATGTGTAACGATCGGCCTGTTTCCATACAATCGCTGTCGCCATTCGTAAGGCTCGCAGGCTCGCCAACGATTGCCGCGAAGACAGCAGAGCTATTTACTTGCGCGGTTAAGCATCGAAGCGAGCGTGTCTTAAACTTTGAGAATGTACATTCTCAAAGTTGATCGCCGTGCGCGATCCCGCGCGGCACGTTTTGAAAGAGAGAGAAAGATGCTGAAGATTTTACGCGCCAAATTGCATGGCATCCGCGTAACGGAATGTGTGCTGGACTATCACGGATCCATTACCCTTGACCCGGAAATATGCGGGCTGGCGGGCATCATGCCGCTGGAATTCGTCTATATCTGGAACAAGCACAGCGGGCAGCGCATTTCGACCTATGTCATTTACGGCGAGGCCGGATCGCGCTGCTGCGTCCTCAATGGTGCGGCCGCGCGCACCTGCCAGAAAGGGGATGAGGTCATTATCAGCGCTTTTGAATATGTGGCCGGACCAAACGATATTTCCGAGCGCAGCCCTGTGGTTCTGACTTTTGACGCTCACAACAAGGTACAGGAAAGATTGCGCTATGTTGTGGAACAGAGGGATGACGGCATGTCTTTCAGCATCGCGGATGATCCTTTGCCGGACGCCTGATCTGCCGCTAATGAAAACTTTGAAATGTGAAGCACTTCAAAGTTAATCTGCTCTAGCTGCACAATATCATTGTGAGGATAAACGCAGAGGGAATATTGGGCGAATATTGAAAACATATATGTCCGCAAAATTGATATGTTTCATACAATATAAAAGGCCCGGTGTTTCCGGGCCTTTTATATTGATTTTTTTTTCAAAAAGCGGTTGCTTAGCGGTTGGTGTTGCTCTGCCGCTTGCTGACATGGTTCTTGTGGCTGAAGAAGTAGCTGATACCGAGAATGACGAACCACAGGGGCGTGGTAAGCATTGCCATGCGCGTATCAGCTTCAAAGGTCAGCAGAACGAGCACGATAGCGAAGAAAATCCAGCATATCCAGCAGGAAAATACGCCGCCGGGCAGCTTGAACTTGGAGGCCGCGTGACGTTCGGGGTGCTTCTTGCGGTAAACGTAGTATGAAACCAGAATCATTGACCAGACGAAGATGAAGCAGATTGCGGAGATGGTGGTCATGACGGTAAAGGCCGCCATAATGGTGGGCATGATAATGAGCATGGACGCGCCGAGAAGCAGGCAGAGGCACGAGAACAGCAGGCCGTTGGCGGGAACCCGGTGCGAAGACAGTTTGCCGAAAGACTTGGGGGCCACCCCGGCCAGCGACAGCCCGTAAAGCATGCGGCTGGTGGAATAGATGCCGCTGTTGGCGGAAGAGGCCGCCGAGGTCAGCACCACAAAGTTGACGATGCTGGCCGCAGCGGGAATGCCCACGGCCACGAAGGTGTGCACGAAGGGACTTGTTTCCGGGTCAATGGCTGACCAGGGCGTGATGCACATGATGGCTACCAGGGCAAACACGTAGAAAAACACGATACGGAAGGGGATGGTGTTGATGGCCTTGGGCAGGTTGACTTCGGGGTCCTTGGCTTCCGCCGCGGTGGTTCCGATCAGCTCAATGCCTACAAAGGCGAACATGGCTATCTGAAAACCCGCAAAGAAGCCGAAAATCCCCTTGGGGAACCATCCTCCGTGATCCCAAAGGTTGGACACCGCGGCCACATCGCCCGATATGGACGAAGTAAAGCCGGTAATGACCATGACCGCTCCGGCACAAATGATAGCCATAATAGCCACGATTTTGATGGAGGCGAACCAGAACTCCATTTCACCGAAAAGGTTCACTGAAACAAGATTGAGCCCCATAATCAGCAGCACGAAAAGAATGGAAGGAATCCAGACAGAAAGCGTGGGGAACCAGAAGTGGAAGTAGGAGGCTATGGCGATAACGTCCGCCGTGCCGGTAACAATCCAGCAGAACCAGTAGGTCCAGCCTACAAAAAAGCCTGCCCAGGGACCAACGATGTCCTCCGCCATGTCGGTGAAGGATTTATATTTCAGGTTTGAGAGAAGAAGTTCTCCCATGGCGCGCATGACAAGGTACAGAAAGGCCCCGATAATGGCGTATACAAAGATGATGGAAGGCCCGGCAAGGTTGATGGTTTTGCCGGATCCCATGAAAAGGCCTGTACCGATGGCGCCGCCAATGGCAATAAGCTGAATGTGCCTTTGGCTGAGACCGCGTTTGAGAGTATGAGGATCTTCATGTCCCACGGGGGGAGTGGGCTTGTCACTCATGGTGCGTGCTCCCTGTTTTTTGTTGGTGCTATGGGGTGATCGCTTTTTTACCCCGCACGAAAAGGCAATGTCTGTTTTTTCGGCGCGGAAAGAGCCTGTCCGGCCTGTGCCGCGCCTGCCTTGGTCTGGGTCCTCCTTGCGCAACAGCGGGGGGAGCTGGTGCGTCAGTTACAGGTAACTCGGTTCCGGGTCAAATAACGACCTGCTGACAGCAAAGGGTGAGAGGCCCGCGCCGCCTCGCAAAAAATGCGGGGCGGCCATGAGCCTTGAAAAAATGGTCATCTGTCTGGTGTGTGAACGTGTTGTGCGGAAAGCCCGGAAGGGCGTGGGCCGTGTGGCGTGATTGCCACGCAAAGGCCGAAGCGCCCTTTGCCGTACGCATTCTGGCTGGCATGGCATAAAAGCGCGCAGGCAGACACGGCAAAAAATCCGCGCGTGAAGCTGCGCTGGAAAATACCGCCAGAGGGGCCAAGCCGCTGTGGGAGATTTTTGCTGGCTGTTCAAGAACAGACGGGCATGCCTGGAAAGCAGACGGCCGCCTGTGCGATTTTACTGGATGGAAATTGCATGCCGTGGTGCGGCGCTGATCAATGTCAGAAGTGTGGGACTGTTCAGAAAAAGACACGAACAGCCTCGGCGGGGAAGCGTCTGATTCAAATGTTGTGATGGCGTAAAAAAGGCGGAAAAGACGAGAGCGAGCAAACAGAAGCGAAACAAATCCGCTGCGGCAGTTTGTTGCCCGCAGCACCTGCGGGCCTGTCCTGCGTGGTCAGTTGTGGCGCTTGGGCCGAAGGTGCGCCCAGAGCGGGGCTAATGGCGAATAAAAAAACGCCATGACAGTCACCTCGTTTCTGAGGTTCAACTTCTGTCATCAGCGTGTGCCAATTTCAGAGTGCGTCCGACCATGATCCTTTTGCCTGAGAGTTTCGATTGCTCTTGCCCCTTCGGCGTGCTGTCCAGCAGCAAGCTCTCTCATGGTCATCGTTCGCTTTTATGAAAATTCAATGCGAAGCATCTGCTGTGCTTTTCAGAAGTAGTAACTGCTTGGCATGACGATTGTCAAATAAGTTTTTTCACAATCGGGGCGGATTAGCGCAATTTTACCTGAAGGTTGCCCGCCCCCCGCCTGCTGCCGGGCTATTCGGTATACAGGGTAAGGTAAAGATCCCCTTGCCAGGGGCCAATGCGCTTGCCCAGGCCGCGCAAACGTATGGGTTTTCCCACGGTAAAATCGGGGGGCAGAGTTATTTCAACCGTTTTGAGTTCAGCCTGTAGGCCTTGGCGTATCTGCAGGCGCACCCGGCAGCCCGGCGCAAGGTTGGCTGCGGGCAGGGTAAGGCTTTGCTCTTCATCAATCTGTCGGCGCAGCCAGCCCCTGACCATGCCGGTGACGCCCTTTGTCATGTCGGCAGACCACTTGGGTGTACCCCAGGCCAGATTGCCTTTATGCAGCGGAGCGCTTTTCTTTTCTTTTGGCGCGGCCTTTGGCCTGGCCCTGTTTTGCGGGGCGGATTCCGCTGTATGGGTTTCGGTTGTGTCCTGCCGCGGCTTTTCGGCATGTTGCCGGTTCAGCTCGCTATAAATATCTTCAAAAACGCGGCGGGCAAAGGGATCGTTAAGCAGGTCGCGCAAAACATCCTGCTCGGCATAGGCTGTTCCTGCCGTGGCGTTGTGGTCTGTGGCGTTTCCTTCAGACCGGGCGCCTTTTTCGTTTTGGGCTTTTTTATCTTGTTGTTGGGCCTGGGCGCTCTCGTTGGGCTGTTCCGCGGCTTGGTCCGCCGTTTTTGCCTGCTGTTGCCCGGCAGCGCCAGCCCCGCCAGGTGGGGGAGAGCTTTGCTCTTCTGCCCGGCCGGCCTCTGCGGCGGCCCCGGAAGTTTTGTCGGCACCCTCGTCCGGATCTGCGTGTTTTTTGCTTTTTTGCGTCGCCTTTCGCGCCTCGGATGTGGCCCTGATGCCGTCTTCGTGCTTGAGAATGCCGGAAAGGGCCACATAGGCTTCATTGAGCCGCTGAAAATCGCGGCTGGCTTCCACATTGCCGGGGTTCAGGTCAGGGTGCAGCTCAAAGGCACGCCTGCGGTAAGCCCTTTTAACGGCGGCAAGGTCAGCGTTCTTCTCAAGTTTGAGAATCTCGTAGCATTCCTTGAGGGATATCTGGCGGGAGCGGCGTCGCATGAGTTATTTAAGGATAAGGGCGTTGGCTTCGCAGCTGCTGTCGCTGGCGAGCAGGCCGTTTTCATGCAGGTATTGACGCCCCTGGCGCTCAAAAGCCGCATGGGGAGCGTCGGCATTGATGCCCGGGCAGAATTCTTTAGCCATGGCAAGGCTTGCGGGGTCTTCAATATTGCCGCGAAAAAAGGGCCAGGCACGGCAGATGGCGGGCTTGCCCTCGTGGACGCCGCAGCCTTTCCCCTGCTGAAAGAAAACGCAGTAACCGTCTGCGCCGCTGCGGATTTTCAGCTTGCCGCCGACATGGTAGCAGTATCCTTCTATAACGGCTTCGGGGGCAAGCCCCATGTGTGCTGCCAGGCGCGTAAGGTCAGTGGGGCTGACCACAATTCCGCCGCGTCCTTCGCAGCAGTGACCGCACATGCGGCAGTTGAAAACCGTATCCGGTGAGACAGGCATGAATTATCCTTGAATAGTTGCGGCGTTGGGCAGAAGGCGGGCGTGCTCGACCATGATGCAGGCGTCCTCGATGACGGTGATGCCGAGAGCGGTCAGAAGAACCCTTGCCTCGGGCGAGTGTATGCCTTGCTGCATCCAGAACACAGCAGGCCGCCAAGGCAGGGCCAGCACTTCGCGCGCGTGTTCCGGGCAGTATTGTGGGGCGCGAAAAAGATTCACGATGTCCACGGGGCCTGGCAGGGACGCAAGGTCGGGATAGGCCGCAAGCCCCCAGACCGTTGTGCGTACCGGATGTACGGGATAAATTTCGTAACCTTTGTCTATAAGATAGCGGCCCACACGGTCAACGGGCTGACCGGGCTTGTCCTTGGCCCCGACAATGGCTATGCGCCGCGCCCGCTCAAGCTGGGCGCGCAATTCTTTGTGATCCTGCATATGGTCCCCGAAAAGTGTGGTGACAGAGGGCCGGCGGACGTTCTCCATCGGCAGTCTGCCATCCTAGACGGCTACAGAAAAATGCGCAAGCTTTCCTGGCAAGGAGGCCGGGCGTAGCGCCATGTTGCCGCTCTGTCGCCCTGGCGCAGGCCTGGCTCCCAGAGGCGGGCAGACTGGAATGTGCGCAGCGCGGCCTGTGCTGTGCGGTTATTTGCTGAAGTCCGGCAAGCTGCAAGAGCGGGGGCAATTCTCTTTGGAGTCCGGCATTCAGGCCGTTGGCTGGACTTCTTGCGGCTTGCCCCCCCTGCCGTCTCTGACATGCTCGCGCACTGGACCGGAAAACAGGGGCGCTATGGCGATAACCTTGTCGGTCTTGCCGAAGAGGTACACGATGTCGCCAGGCTCAAAAACCTCATCCGCACCCGGCGAGGCGTGAGTTATCCCTTCCCGCAGGATGGCAATAACCGTCACCCCGTGGCGGCGTCGCAATTCTGTTTGCGCCAGACTGCGGCCGCACAGGGGGGAGATCCCGGCAAGGCGCATGGCCTGTACGCCCATGTCGGGCAGGCGGTTTACAACGCTGTCCAGTGAGTCCGTCGCAGAACTCATGAGACGTATCATGCGGTAGTTCTCCTGCCGGATCCGGGCGGCAAAGGTGTCTATATCCTGTCTGGGTACAAGGTACTGGCTCAGCACTCTGGTGAAAATTTCAATGGAGGTTTCAAATTCCTCAGCAATCACTTCGTCCGCTCCAAGGTTGCGCAGGGCCGCCACCTCGGAAACAAAACGGGTGCGTGCGATGATATGGAGGTTGGGATTAAAGCGCCGCGCCTCAATGGTAATGGCGCGCACAGCCGAGGGGTCGGAGATGACAATCACCAGCACCCGCGCCCGGGTAACGCCCAGGTGCTCCAGCACCACGGGCTGCGAGGCGTCTCCGTGCGCGATGGGTTCTTTCTGGCGGTAGCGGCTGACGGTTTCGGGATTCATTTCCAGAATGGTGTATTCAATACCCGACTCTTTGGCCACATGGGCCAGATGCTTGCCGCTGATGCCGAAGCCAACGATAATCAAGTGATCTTCCAGGCGTTTTTTGCCTTCCTGCTCCGCAGCCTCTTCCTGCTGTTCGTTGCCGCGCTGCCCGGAAAAGCGGTCGGCCAGACGTGGGGCAATAGCCATAAGCCCGGGCGTAAGCATCATGGTCAGCACGCTTACGTCCAGAAAATTCTGATAGGCGTCCATGTCAAAAAGCCCGGCGCTCAGGCCAGAAGCCGCCAGCACAAAGGCAAATTCACCCACCTGTGCAAGGGAAAGGGACGTGACGATGGCCGCACGCAGGGGATAGCCCTGCACGAGCACCGCAGGCAGCGTGAGCAGGCTTTTGACCAGAATAAACAGGGCGGTGAGGCCAATGATGGAAAAAAAGTGTTTTCCAAAAAAATCCACATTGAGCATCATGCCCACGGAAATGAAAAACAGACTCATGAACACGTCGCGATAGGGCAAAATACCCGAAATGACGCTCATGCTGTACTGGGAGCGGGCCAGCAGCAGACCTGCCATAAACGCGCCCAGCGAAAGGGAAAGGCCCAGGGTGTTGGTCAGCAGGGCCATGCCGAGGCACAGCCCCAGTGTGGTGAGCAGCAGTATTTCTCTGGTGCGTGTACGCACCACGGCTTCCATGAGGCGGTCGAGGCCGAAGCGCGCGAAAAGCAGCACGCCACCAAGGGCCAGCACCACCCACAGGGTGGAAAAAAAGGCGCTTTCCAGCGAAAGGTGAAGGGTGCCGGAGAGCAGGGGAACGCACAGAAGCATGGGGGCCACCATAATGTCCTGGAAGACAAGAATGGCGAGAGACAGCCGCCCCGTGGGCGTATTGGTGGAGCCGCGTTCCTGCATGATGCGCAGTACGATGGCCGAGGACGAAAGGGCAACCAGGCAGCCCATAAATATGCCCTGCTGATAGGTGTAGCCGCCCAGAAGGCCAAGGCCCATAACAGCCAGAACGGTAAGCCCGATTTGCAGGCTGCCGCCCATAAATACCGGGCGTTTCAGGCGGTTGAGCGCCTCGCCGGAAAGCTCCATGCCGATGGTGAAAAGCAGCATGGCAACGCCGATTTCAGCCACATGGTCAATGGCTTCTCGGTCGCTGACTATGCCGAGCACGGACGGGCCGCACAAAACGCCTGTGAGCAAAAAGCCCACAGTGGCGGGCAGTTTGATTTTGTTGCAGGTAACGGTGACGAAGATGGAAAGCAGAAAGATGGTCACTATCTCATAGAGTAAAGGCACGTCCATAGGACCTCCGTGGCGGGCAAAATATCACTGCGGCCATAGCCACGCAAGCATCTTTCTGTGAATGGCATTAATTAACTTATATTTAGTGTAGTTATGTAAAAAAATAAGCGCGCTTCCGCCATGTTTTTCCGGCAGGTGCTGCCGTTTCTTTCCGGCGCGGGCACGGGCTGTCTGGGCGGGTGGGTCTTTACAGGGGACGCTGCAGGTTTTGCCGTGGTTGTTGTTTCATTCCGGCGCAGGGTGAAGGCAAAAAACGTCTGCCCGTTTTTAGAGCATTTTAACTTTGAAAAAGTGTAAATGCCCTAACGCTGCACGAAAGTGCAGCGCGCCACAACATGGCGTAGATTCAGTCGAAAATTACATTTTTCGGCTGAATGAAAACTTTGAAATGTGAAGCATTTCAAAGTTAATCTGCTCTAGAAAAGCACGTGAGGCTGGCCGTCGATGGTTTGCATGCGAACCGGGATGCCATATGTCCGGCTCAGGTCGTGTTCGTCCAGGGCCGATGCCGGTCCCTGGTACACCGGACATCCCTGGTGCAGCAGCGTGATATCCTGCGCATAACGCAGGGCATAGCTCAGGTGGTGCAGCACGATAAGCACGCACATGCGCTTGCGCTGGGCGAGTTTTGTAACTGTTTCAAGAATTTCCACCTGATTGCGGATATCCAGATGGTTGACCGGCTCGTCCAGCAGAAGCACCGGGGCTTCCTGCGCAAGGGCGCGGGCAATGAGCGTTTTTTGCAGTTCGCCGCCGCTGAGGCTGGTGACGCACTGTTTTTGCAGTGCCTCAAGGCCCAGTTCACCAAGGATGGCCTGTGTTTTCAGGCGGTCATCCGGGCCGGGCCGCCAGCCCATGC
>NZ_JBAIYW010000310.1:0-9634 GCF_036763055.1 Desulfovibrio sp. 1214_IL3152
GCAGGTCCTCGCGGCGGAAGCCGACCTTGTGCGTAACGCCTCACGTTGCAACATGCGCCTGCCCTACGGCTTCACCGTCGACGCCAAGTACCGCGACACCCCGGCGCAGAAGGATCTGGCCGATTGGGCCGAATCCCTCACCCCGGCCTATTTTTCGGCCTGCACCAACTCGGCCACGGCCTACAATGCCGCCGACACCACGAACATCGGCTTTTATTGCAACAACAGGGGATATAAGCGCACTAGCACGGTCTATCATGACAATGCTCAAGTATATCCTGATGTGTCGTATTGCGCCTTCGCCCTGGCCACCAACTACAGCCTGCCTGATTCCGCCATCACCATGAAGTTCAAGCAGCTTGACGGCATTGAGCCTTCGCCGCTGACAGAATCCCAGCTTGCCGTCCTGAACTCCCGGCGCATCAACAGCTATGTGTATATCGGCAACACGTCGCGCACTGTGCGTGAGGGGGTGCAGGCTCTCGACACTTGGTTTACCGACACCCTGGTCAATCTCGACAATTTCCGTGAAGAGCTGCAGGTCGAGGTCTACAACGTATTTCTGCGCCAGCCGAAGGTCCCCTACACCAGCGCCGGGCAGAACATGCTTGTGTCTGCTGCGGCGAAGATATGCCGAAAATACACCAGAAACGGTGTGTTTGCCGACAGGGACGTGGAAGCGGCAACGCTCGAAAGCGGTTACACCACGCTCCCGGCCACGGCCATTGAGCCCGTGCCGGTGCCCTTCGCTACCACTTCGGAACGAGCCTCGCGCACGGCACCGCCCATCCTTATCACCGCCTATGAATCTGGGGCTTTCCACAAAGTAAGCGTCAAGGTCGACGTATATAATTAAGGAGCAGGAACATGGCCAGAACCGTTTACAATCAGAAAAACCTCGTCCTCACCGTGGACGGAACAACTATTCAGGATTTTTTCGAGGGCGCGTCCATCGTGTTCACCTACGACGGTGGCGAAGTAGATAAAACGCAGGGGACCGACGGGGCATCCATCAATATTGCAACCAACCAGGGCGCGACCATTAAATTCACGTTGCGCGAAACATCTCGCAGTCGCCAATTTTTGTCCGACCTGCGCAAGCGCCAGTACAACGGGGGTGCCGGGGTGACCGTGGTTCTGCGCACTGGTGCAGACGTTTTGGAAAACATGACTGATGCATACATCGGCAACCCCGGCGAACTTTCGACAGGTGACAAAAAGCAGGGTGGCATCCAGTTCACGATGATGAGCGCAGAGCACGAATCCAGCAACATGTCGACCTCTGGCGGCAACCTGGCAACGTCTGGGCTCACCTCATCCGTCAGCAATCTGTACTAAGGGCAGCAATCCATGAATAGCACCAATATGACCTTCATTGGCATCGGCAGTAACCGCTATGCGCTCGATATGCTCAATCCTATGGATGCCATTGCCTGGGGAAATCGAGCTCTTGCCCTTTTTGGCCCTGCTTTGGGTAGGGTGGTTAACTCCATAGATTTCGAAAAGCTTCAGGGGTTGGATTTGTCAGCGATGGGGCTGGCCGAAGTCGGCGGCAAAATGCAGGCCCTCATATCTGCTGCCCTAGCGTCTTGCGGCGAACTCAAGGCGGCAGAGGCCACGGCCATGATGACCGACGCCTTGCAGCGCTGCTACACCCCCCAGAATGAACCTTTGGCCGACGCTGCGGTGTTCAATAGCTGGTTCAGGGATCACCCGGGAGATTTGTACCCGTTGGGCATCATGGCTCTGGTGAAGCTGGTGAAAGATTTTTTTCCGAGTCAGCTCGTTACCGCAGCGAGCGCCTTGGGGAAGAGTTCGGGCACTCAATAGAGATTCCGTCGGGATGGGAGGCAGACGCCTACGCAGGGCGCGTGCTTGATTCCGGGTATGTCTCATTTGTTGACCTCACTAGCGGGAAGGTCAGTATGCGCGAATTCTTCCGTATCCTGCGCATCCTCGATTGGAACCAATACGCCAAGGGGCAAGCAGAGGCCATGGCAAAAGCGGAGCAAGGATAATGGCAGTAGCCGACGAACTGGTCACAATACTCGGCGTTGACATAGCCAAGAACGCCATTGCGAAGCTCGAGAGCTTCAAGAACGGTATCGATAGCGTAAAAAACACGTTGCTCGGCCTCTCTGTGGTCATTACTGGCGCTGCGGCCACAATGGGGCTCATGGTCAAAGGTGCTGCTGACGAAGCTGCGGAACTGCAAAAACTTTCCGACAAAACAGGTGTCAGCACCGATGCCCTGCAAGAGTGGGGATACGCCGCTAAAAAGGTTGGTGGTGATTCCAAGGCGCTGCATGGTGACCTGCAGACGTTGCAGGAAAAATTCATGGGAACGGGCAAGGACGCGGAAAAAACGCTGCTGTCACTGGCCGACCGAATGAAGGGGATGTCAGGAAGCCAAGCTCAAAATCTCGGGAAGGGATGGGGTCTGTCTGACGATACCATAGCCCTTTTGCGCAAGGGGCGCGATGGAATTGAAGATCTTCGCAAGGAGGCGCACAAGCTGGGCGGAGTTATTCCGGCCGGCAGTATCAAGCGGGCGGCAGATTTCAAGAAGCAGCTCGCCGAGTTGCAATTCGCTTTCCACGGCCTGACAAGCCAGGTCGCCATTGCCATGATTCCCGCACTCTCGCGCGCGGTTGAAATTTTCAAGGGCTGGATGGAGAGCAACCGGGAATGGATAAGCCTTGGCCTTGAGGCCCTGATGACGGGTGTAGTTAGCGGCTTTGAGCGATTTTGGAATATTTTGAAAAAGTTCACCGGAGTTTTTGATCCAATACTCAATGCTATGAGCCCATTTTTTGAAGGTCTGGAGGCTGGTGAAGTGGTCATGCACCTCGTGACTGGTGCGCTGGCTGGGCTGCTGGTGCTCTTTTCCCCGGTTATAGCGAAGCTCGTCCTCATCGGCGCAGCCGTTGCTGTTGCGGCGGCGGTGTTCGAGGATTTATTTTCATCTGTAACTCAGGGTAAGGGGTATTTCGCTGACCTCTTTGCCGCCTTCGAACAGCGGTGGCCTGGCCTTGCCTCTGCAATTAAAAAAATTGGTGCTTTCTTTAAAGAATTCATCATAGACATAATCAAAACAATCCCTGAAATAGCAAAAACTGTCTTTGATGGAGCGGTAAAGGTAGTAACTGGATTCCTAGACGTTCTTGAAAGCATAGTAAATTTCGACTTTGGCAAATGGGCAGAAGAATCCAAAGAGAAAATCATACGGGTATGGGAATCAATAAAACAGTTTTTTAAAGATCTATGGAAGGAAATTAAAGGATATATCCCAGAAATCCCTGATATTGGTGCCATTGCTGGAAAGGCAGCGGGGTCGGTGACCAATGCACTCGGCACCGCAGCTGAGTGGTTCGGATTCGGCGGTGATGACAAAAAGAAGAGCGCTCCCGCACCCTCGACCATCCCCGTAGGCGGTCAACCTGCCGCCGTTCGGCTGCCATCCACTCATGGCGCGCAGGGGACTCAATATACTGATAACCGTACACAGAACTTTAATGTGGCAACCTCCAACCCCCAACAAGCTGCGGAAGCGGCTGCGGCCTTGGCCAGCGGCCAGCCCGTGGGAACTCCCGGCGTAGCTGCCCCGGCAATGTAGAAGGCACGGTGACATACGCAATGCAGACATCACAAACTGGAGCCCCGCATCAGTCAAATGGCTTACTTCGCGGTGGGCCTCTTGTCGCTGGGGTGGAGGTTTCTGCCCTGCTTTCCGAGGCACATAATCTATCTGCAACGGCAACAAAGCTATCGCTTGAATCCGGCGAACAGGTGACGGATCACGTTATTGTGAGCCCCGACGACATTTCTGTTGTGTTCACAATGTCCAATGCTGGCACGGGCGCTGATGCCGCGCGAGACGCTTTTGAGACGTTCAAAAAAATGCGCGATGAACGGGATCTACTGGAGCTTGTTACAGAGCATCACGTCTATGAAAACATGGTCATTGTTGGTTTTAACCCAATGCACCAAGCGCCTTACAAGGGTGCACTCAATATCACCCTACACCTGCAGCAGATCAACTTTGTTGAACTGCAGGCTGTCGGTCGGTCGCCACAGAATTTGAATGACAAGACGTCAAAAACGGCTGCCGCGAAAACAAACGCTGGGCAGCAGGACGTGACCGATGACAGGACCCTTTTGCAAAAACTAGCGAAGAGGCAATAGCCCATGCCGTCCATAATTCCGATGTCACCTGCTGGAGAGCGCACGGTTACGGTCAATGTTGGACCGGACGTCTTTATTTTTCGCACGTACTTTGTGTCCGGGCAGGACGACCATTGGCTGCTGGACATTCTGGACGCGCAGGAAACGCCGCTCATTACCGGGATCAATCTGATCCCTGGAGTTGACAATCTGCTCAAGGGAATGGGGGATACCCTCAAAGGGTACCAGCTCCATCTGCTCGTCGAAAGCGGTACTGAAAAGGATCTGGACGCATTGGGAAACACAATGTCCTTGGTTTGGTTCAATCCCGGCGAGGACAACCCCGCAGTGCCATCAGACCCTATGGACACCATCGGAACGGAGATTGTGCCATGGTAGGCAACGGCAATGCACTGCGGCCCTGGTTACGGCGTATCGTGGTTACGCTTGGCCCACTTGAAGAATGGCGCGGGCGCTCTCAGGGGCAGATCGTGCGCTTTGAAAGCGACGGTACACCAAAGGGGTTGAAAGTCACCGGCACAATCCAAAAGACGGTAATGGGCATGCCAAGCCCATCGCAGATCAGCGTGTTTAACTTGGCCAGGGATACTCGGGACGCTATCCGTGGGAGCCTGACGAAAATCACAGTACAGGTCGGCTGGAAAAATACCGAACTGCATACACTTTTTCAGGGCAGCATCCTATCAGCGATTTCCGAGCGCAACAGCGCGGATATTGTCACAAAAATTAGTGCGCTACCGGGATATGGGGCGGTTGTGCGCGGGGTATCATCCAAAACCTACGGAGCGGGCACCCCCGTGCGGGATGTGGTTAAAGACATGGCCAACGATCTGCCCGGATTGACCATAGCCGACAGTGGCATAGAGGGCATCAGTGGCAACCTCGGCGGGGGAGGGTGGAGCTACGCGGGAAGCACAAAGGATGGGCTGACTCAGCTCGCCAATGAATTTGGTTTTTCGTGGTCCGTGGACGATGGAAAATTCAAGGCGCTGGGCGATAAAGCCACGTTTGGCGGGTATGCGGAGCTTAACGGCAAGAAAGGCGGATTAATAAGTGTGGTGCCATTGCTCACAGGCCCCATGCAGATACAGACCGGCGTGAAGATTAAAGCATTGTATGTGCCAGGCATCACCACTGGGTCATCTGTGAGAATAAACAGTGAATTGTCCCCAAAGCTGAACGGCACATATCGTGTCCATACTACCAACGTGAGTATTGATGCTTACAGCGATCAGTGGACCATGGACATCGAGTCTTTCAAAAACAGGTAGCACAGGTAAGCAACATGGCAGACTGGAGCATCACATCACAATCCGAAGCCTTCGGCATGCAGTTCAACCGCATGGCCGGGCAGATCCGCTGTGCTATGCCGGGCATAATTCTGAGCTTCGACCCATCAACGCAAACGGCAACGGTACAGCCAGCCCTACAGATGCAAGTGAACCTCGGCGACGGCGTGAAACATGTCGATTTGCCCGTGATAACTAATGTGCCCGTAGTGCTGCCCTTTGCACAGGCGGCCGGGTTGTTGCTTACGCTGCCAATCAGGCCGGGTGATGAATGCCTGATGGTGTTCAGCGACAGGGCTATTGATAATTTTGTACAGGGCGGAGGCATCCAGCCCACGGCCTCCTCAAATAGCGCTGATACTGCAACCCCGCGCTCCCATAGCCTTTCTGACGCCATCTGCATTCCCGGTATAGTCAGCAACCCCCAGGCGGTACCGGAGTACAGCACCGAAAATATTGAACTACGAGACCGAGAACGCAAACAGTATATTAGCCTGGGTCCCGAGGGAATTGTGATTACTGACGGTGTGGGAATTATGTCTATGAAGGAAGGCAAATTCAGCCTGATAACGCCTGATGTTGCCACTATCGAAAGCAGCAACATGACCCTTGGCGGCGATGGTGGCAGTAAGAACGAGCTCGAAGGTGGCCTTAAAAGCCGTAGCGGAACATTTGTGGACAAGAACGACATAGATTCATCTGGGCACAAGCACACAGGCATACAGCCCGGCAATGCAAACACCGGGAGCGCGACGGCATGACGTGGGATCTGAAGCTCAACCCCGGCACTCGCGACTTGGCGCCCGGAATCGTCACGGGGCCAGATGAAATAGTACAGCGCTTGCTTACGCGCCTGAAGCGGGAGCTTGGAGAATGGTTTTTGAACACTTCGGCAGGGCTGCCCTGGTACCAAGAGGGCAGGGGCATCCTTGGGGCCAAATCTAGCACCAAGAGGGCTGTGGACCTGCTCATCCGACGTGAGACCTTGGGCACTGATGGCGTCGAGCGCATCATCAAGCTCAACACTCTGTTCCCAGCTGGTGGGCGCACCTACACAATGTATATGGAAGTTTTCGTCACCGGGGCCGGGGTTATGCCCATAAGCCTTGAAGGGGAATACTGATGGCTGAAAACGGCATTGATTACGGCATGACTTCACAGGGGTTCGTGCCTAAGCGACTGGCGCAGATCCTTACCGATCTGAATGGGAACATCGCCGACATCGTGGACCCGGGAACGGGCGAATTCCCTTTCCAGAGCGCCACAGACGACAGTATCTTGCAACAGGTACTCGGCGTGTTTGCGGAAGGCCTTTCCGAATGCTGGGAGGCCGCTTACAACGGAGCTGTCCAGTTTGACCCATTGAAAAATAGTGGTGCCGGTCAGGCAGGTACTATCCAGCTCAACGCAATGCTCCTGAAGCCCGGTGCATATACCATTGTTGAAATGGAGCTCACTGGAAAGAACGGTACCACTGTGCCCAAGGGCTCGCGCATAGCATCTCAGGACGGATTGCAGGTATTCGCCACCCTAGAACCCATCTTTATAGGCGCGTCAGGGACGGCCACGGTGCAGGCGGAATGTACGGTCAAGGGAAATATTGAGCCAGAACCCGGCGCCATCCTCTCCATTCAGACCCCGCAAGCAGGGTGGCTCAATGCTAGGAACATATCAATCGTGGCTGTGGGAAGTGTGCAGGAGACGGAAGCAGAGGCTCGCCGCCGACAGCAGAGATCCACGTCCCTTACAAGCTACCGCCAGATAGAGGCCATTTACGCATCCGTGATGAATGTTTCTGGTGTTACATTCTGCAGGGCGTACCAGAACCGCGAGACTTTTCCGGCTGATGCTCGCGGCATCCCCTTCAAGGAGGTCGCGGTGGTGGCCGAGGGCGGGGCTCCCAGAGAAATAGCGCAGGCGTTATTTCTGCGCTTCCCCGTTGGCGTGATTGGCTATGGCAACGTGCATGAAATTTTTTACGATAACCAGGGTATATCCCACGTTATCAGTTTTTCACGCCCCACTGAGATTGCAATTTATGTGCAGGTTGACATTACCATAGTTAACCGCGCCGACTTCCCAGACACCGGGGCAGAACTAATTAAAACAGCCATTGTCGATTATGCTGACTACGGAGGTGCGGGAAATGACGACGGTTTCCCGCCTGGCGCGTCAATTATTTGCTCGCGCCTGTATACCCCCGTGAATAGCGTTGCCGGACATAAAGTAACGGGGCTGCGCATTGGCACGACGGCCGATGCCCTCTCAGAGTCCGACATCCCCGTTGAGTGGGATCACGTCGGTAGATTTGATGCATCGCGCATCGTGGTCAATGTGACCGCTGGGGTTTAAGCATGCCGATACCCTCATTTTACAAGGTGGACTTCGATCCGTATCGCAAAGACCTGATCGAGCAGGCCCTTGGGCGCATGCTGTCACAACACTACGATAAATGCGTTCTGCGGCAGTTCGTTGCGGCCATCATGTCTGAGGTGCAGGATCTTTATGATGCGCTTATCGACCTTCAGGAGATGCGCACCCTGTATGCAGCCCGAGGGTCAAACCTCGATGCCCTTGGGCGCATTGTTGGAGAAGGACGCGCACCGTACCAGTACGATGAATCCCGCTACATGTTTGCAGATCGAGCAGGGCAAAAACCCGATTCGTCGTTTGTCTGGTGCGATGGAGCTCCTTTTTCTGCATTTATACCTGTTGAAGATGAGCAGTACCGCGTAAATATCCTGACCAGAATAGTAAAAAATCATACGCTCGTGGCCTCTATCCCTGAGATGCAGCATCTAACGGAGATGCTCACAGGCAACCTCGTGTCATACGAAAAAACGGGGCCAATGGAAGTTACTGCTATCGTGCCATCCACGATAGGCACAACGGCTCTTAATGTGCTCACAATGCATGCGACGACACAACGTGTTGATGATGCATTTATGCTGCCGTACCCGGCCACACTCTCATTCAGTGGCATTGTTGTTTACGTCCCTGACAAATTCTTTTGCTCCGACCGAGCGAATGAACAACGCTGCGACCATGCGCCCTGCGCAGTGGGCGTGCCATCTCAAATAGGAGGCTGACTATGGCCATTGCAGAACGCCTTATTACAATGCTTGGACAGTGGGCCAAGGGCGCACAGACCAACATCCCAACGCCGCCAGTACCCGGCATCGCGTACCGCAATGCTGGGCTGACGGCCGCAGATATAGAGGGCGGCCAAGCGTATGATAAAGTTTACGATTCCGCGCGCTACAATCAGGTAGATTTTCTCACAACGGGGATTGTACAGGCCGTGGAGCAATACGGCATTCTGCCCTGGAGTTCGCTCACCAATTATCCGGCCAGCGGTATCTGTATGGGACTCGATGGAGTGATATATCAAGCGCTTCAACCTTCTGGCCCCAACAACGGAGGTGCGCAACCGACCAATAACGCCGCATTTTGGAAACACGCCATAGCACAGCAGCAAATGGACCCCGTAGGCGGCATCAGGTTTTTTGAAGATGAGATGCCCCGACCGGGATATGTTGAGTGCAATGCGGGCATCGTTACCAATTTTTCCACGCGATACCCGCAAATGGCCGCGTACCTCGAAACCCCGTGGGGGCAGAGTCGTCTTGTATCGAGCCTTGCAGAGTATGAGGCCCTGCACACTGCGATCTGGCACACGAATGCAGACGGCACAACAGTGGGCTGGCAAGGCATCGGCGGTGTAGCGAAGTTCTGGTGGGACAAAACCGCCGACACCCTGAAAATGCCCGACCTTCAGGACATGTTTCAGGGCGCGGCAGGTCCCTCTCTCGGCGTGGGAGACGTGCAAGGGGATGGTGAGCGTAGGAAAAGCGGCAAAGTCTCGCTGTTGTTTCCTGGCGGCTTTGAAACTTCGACAACCGCAGGAGTGTTCAAAACATCTGGTGCACGCACCGCCGCATACGGTACAGCGTCAAGCTGGGGATCTCTTGAATTTGACAACGCAGGCTCTGTGCCAATCGCCACGAAGACCCAGCCCCGTAGCTGGGGTGCACTCGCGTGCGCGTATTTAGGGCAACCAGCTTCATGATGCCGGTGCGCCGAGATAGCAGCATGCGAGAGCGCCCCATCGTTTTGGGGCGTTGACGGGGCCGGTGGGCACGACGCGCGAGGCGCGAAAT
>NZ_JBAIYW010000388.1:0-9618 GCF_036763055.1 Desulfovibrio sp. 1214_IL3152
CACCTTGTGTGCCGTCCCCCGGCCAGCCGCCCGCCCAAGATCACGCCCGAACTGACGGTCAAGGCCGCCCAGTACCGTGTCTGGCACAGCAAGGCCCGGGGCAGCGCCTATCTGAGCCAGCTGGAACTGCAGGCCGTTCTGGAACGTGCCATGCGCCGGGCCGCACTGCCGCTTGCCTTTTCACAGGGCTTTCACCCCATGCCTCTCATGTCATTCGGCCGGGCCTTGCCCGTGGGTGTTGAAAGCCGGGCCGAATGGTTTGCCCTGACCCTGCACAGGACAATGCCCGTGGAGGAGGTGGCAGCCCGCCTGAACCCCCTGTTGCCGCCCGGCATGGAAATACTTCGTGTAGACACCGTGGAAGACAAGAACCGCCGCACAGAACAGGCCCTTGCCGAAGCTTTCAGCCTGAGCCTGCCCACGCCCGAAGAAAACAGCCGTGCTGCGCAGTGCTTTGCAGACTTTGCCGCCCTGCCCGAGATGCTCTACACCAGAGACACAAAAAAAGGCCCACGCACGGCCAACATCAGGGCCATGCTGCGCCAATGGGAAGCCCGCGCCAGTGAGCAGACGGCAAATGCCATTGAGACCGTGACATTTGTGGCTGACTGGGATAGTGGTTATTTGTCGCCTCTACTGTTCAGTCTGGCAGTTTTGCAGCCCCTGGGAACGCCCGAATTTCTGCGGCCCAGACTGCGGCTGATGAAAACCGCGCAGATCTTTGCCGATGCGCGGCAATACCCGTAAACTGCACCGGCAATGGCTCCGGCCTTGCAGCGCCTTTTGACGTTTGATCCTGTTTTTGCCCTCACATGGGAGAAATATTATGGCATCCTGTATCCCTTTTGCTGACGAAGAACCCTTTACCGAGCGCGTCAAAACTCTTGCTGATGACGAACTGCTGGAAATCTGGGAAGAAACACAGCAGATCGAAAACATGCTCAGTGCCGAGCTTAATGCCGATTTTTCCATAGCGCCGGATTACGAAAAAGTCATTGTGGAGGAATTACGCCTGCGCCACAGCCGTCGCATCAACGCCAGTCACGCGCCAAAATAGACTACGAGTCGTGTCAAGACAACGCGACAGAAAGAATCAGAGCGTTTTTTTAGAGCAATTTCTCTTTGAAATTGCTCTGGCGGATGCGGGAGCAAACGCCCGCCGCGGAGGAGCAAGCGCAGCTTATCCGCGCGGGTAAACGCCGGAGCGGGCGTCCAGGGAGCATTGAGAATGGATATTCTCAATGCAAAGATGCTCTGAGATAGATCATGTCAGTCAGCACAACACCATTTTCTACAATGGGATGGCGGTAGTTGCTGACAAAGAAGTCCTTCAGGCGGTGCGAGTATCTGAAGCCGCACCGCCTGTAGAAAGCAAGTGTTCGCGGATTTTCACCAGTACCCACAAGCATGTCCGTGCCTTTGCCCCTGTAGCGTGCGCACACATGCTTCACCATCAGGCTTCCGTAGCCTTGCCCCTGATACCTGGCGCCGTAGCCAGGTTTTTTATTTCAAAGACTCCCCTGCCTCCATCTGTCACTACGCACACGCACTTTGGACGTCCCCGTGGCGTCATAAAGCACAAAAAGCTCTCCACGCGCAAGATAACGGTCAATCATGTCTTCCTGCTCGTCACCAAGCAGCAGAAGTTCAAGAAAGTCTTTTTTATTCTCGCTGACCGTTACAATCGAAACATGCATAGCTGGCTCCACAAACGCGGCGGCCCGTGCGGAGCAGCGCCGCACGGCGCTGCATGAAAAAAGGGCAGGAGCCTCAGCCCCCGCCCTATGGTATTTGCATGATTTTTCCGGACAGTGCGGCTACATGCCGCCGAGCATGTCCATATCGTCATTGGAAAGCAGTTTGTCGAGGTCAAGCATGATGAGCAGGCGGTCCTGCAGCTTGCCCACGCCACTGATGTAGTCCGAGTCCACCCCGGCCACCACGGGCGGCGGCGGCTCCACCGTGCTGGCGGGAATGCGCAGCACTTCGGAAACGGCATCGACCACAAAACCCACGATAATATTGTTAATTTCAATAACAATGATCCGCGTGTTCTTGTCGTGCGTTTTGGACGCAAGCCCGAAACGCCGCCGCAGATCAATGATGGGAATAACCTTGCCGCGCAAATTGATGACGCCTTCCACAAATTCGGGAGCGCGGGGTACTTTGGTAATTTCCATAGTGCGGATAATTTCCTGCACCTTCAGGATGTTTACCCCAAACTCCTCTTCACCGATGCTGAACGTCACCAGTTGCAGAAGTTCGTCTTCCTGCTTTTTCTGATTCAAATCCATGTGCGCTCCTTGTTGCAACCAGCAGCCCAACCTATTCAAAGGCCGAGGTGATTACCACCGGCCCATGCCTTTTTACATACTATGCCTTATCGACTGATTGGTAAAGCACCATAGGCCAGATGAAAAAATTTCCATTATTTCCCGAACGCTTCACCCAAGGCCCGTTCCAGAGTTTCGCCCCCGTAGACATCACGGAGCACCAGAGGTGCCGTGGAGTCCTTTCCGGCAGGAAAAAGCGCCGTGAGCGGAATGCTTTTACTGCCAAGGGCCTCCAGAAGCCGCACAGCATAGGCATTGGCATTGGTCAGATCCACCCGCACAAGCTCCATGCCGTAGCGGGCCTGCAGGCGACGCAGACGTTCGTCCGTCAATACCGTAGCCTCCATAAATTTGCAGTTCGGGCACCAGTCGGCGGTAAACTCCAGCAGCATGGGCTTATGGCCCAGGGTCGCTTCAAAGGTCTGCGGATTAAATTCCCGCCACTGCGCCAGAGGCGCCGCAGGCCGCAGCACCCAGACGATGGAAGCCAGCAGCAGGCCCAGCGAGACAAGCCCTACGATACGACGGCGCAGGGGCGGCGCCGAGATGCCGCAAAACTGCCCCCACAGCCACGCGCACAGAGCCACGACCAGCAGAACGCTCAGCACCTGCATATGTTTTTCCACAGGCAGGATGGAGAGCAGATACAGAGCCGTACCCAGCAGGAAAAAACCCACAACCCGCTCAAAGACGTGCATCCACGCGCCGGGTTTGGGCAGAATTCGCGCCAGAACAGGCCAGATACTGAACAAAACGTATGGCAGGGCCATACCAAGGCCGACAGCCCAAAAAACCACCACAACCACGATGAGAGGCTGTGTAAAGGCCCAGCCCAGCACGCCGCCCAAAAGAGGGCCACTGCACGGCGTAGCCAGAAATGTGGACACAAGCCCGGTAAAATATGCCTGAAGGCAGGGGTTTTTGGTATTTGCCCCGGTTTTCAGATCTATGACAGGCAGGGTAAAAACGCCGAGCATGGAAAGACCCATAAGAAATACCAGCAGCAGCATGACCAGCAACACAGGCTGGCTCTGATACAGTTGCCCCCACATCAGGTCAGCAAGCCCGAGCACGAGGGCCAGAGCGCTGAACAGCGTCATGACCCCTGCGGCAAAGCAGATGTTATGCCGTCTGAAGTTTTTCAACCCCTCCTTGTCGTACCCCCCCACCATAAGAAGACCGCTGACCTTGAATGTAAGCACGGGCAGCACGCAGGGCATGGCATTGAGCAGCAGGCCGGCCAGAATGCCGAACAGCAGGGCTTTGCCAAGCCCTGCTATTTCAGCGGATTCATCCACATAGCGGGGTGTCAGGCTTACAAAGCCGTCAGGAGGCGGCAGGGCTTTTTGCCCTTTTTCTTCTTCAAGCTTTTTTTCGTCCGCAGGGGCATCGGTTCCGTTTTGGGCCGCAAGCCAGCGGGCGATGCCTTCAGACTTTCCGCCGGAAGCCGCATTGCCCTGCCCTTCTGCCGATGCCTGATCAGAACCGGCAGATTGGGAAGAACCTGCGCTGAAAGCGGGCAACACCTGGGCGCTTTCACCTTCAAAAAGCCTGGGAGGATGCTTTTTCAGTTCACGCCAGCGGGCCGCCCAGGGCATGTCCACAAGCGGCAGATCCGCCCTGGGAACCACGCCCTGAAACTGCTGATTGACGGGCATGCAGTTGCGCGTCGAACAAAGCAGCATGCTTACATCGGCCGTGTAGGGCTTGCCCGCATCGGCTGCGGGCAGAAGCACATAAAGCGTCACCTCGCCCTCATAAACAAAAATGGTGGCCGAAGGGTCGTAAAAATCCCGCTGCACAGCGCCTTCAGGATACCACACCGGCTGGGCCGGACCGCCGTCAACGCTGAAGCTCAACGTTGTGGGACGGCCCGCATCGCCAGGATCATGAGCATAGGCATGAACGTCCTTTGGCAGGGTCAGGTGCAAGGCTCCTACCAAATTGCCGCCTTCCGCTGCGGTTTCAAAACGGCCCGAAAGGCTTTCAGCCTCTGCACGGGAGAAAAAAACAAAAAGAAACAAGCTGATACACAGGGGCATCAGCCACAAAGCAACAGAAAGCCTGTTTGCCCTGATTTTTTTTATCAGAAAAAAAACCTTTAATTCCACAATATTAACTCTTTCTTTTCATTTTTATTTCAAAATTGCTTGACAGTTGGCACCCATAAGCGTAAACCCCTTTTCACACAACGCGGGTCATTAGCTCAATTGGTAGAGCAGCTGACTCTTAATCAGTTGGTTCGGGGTTCGAGTCCCTGATGGCCCACCAGAGAGAACAAGAGGTTACGGAGAAATCTGTAACCTCTTTTTCGTTGCGCTTTTTTGTCCTCATACTGTCCCCACTTCATATTTTTCGGCTTTTTCTCTTCCCCTTTATACTGCTTGAAAGACCAAACCGTCAAAGGGGCAATGCGTCATAAAGGAAGTCAAAAACGTCTATTGGGCTTACCGTGCACATGATGAAAAAACCCTGCCCACAGGTCTTGCGGCCCATTTTGAGACCCCATTCCGCTGACCGCACAGTGCTGGGTATCCATGCTGACGCAAGGATAAAAAGACGTGTCGATGGGATGGCGCTGGCTTTTAGGTTCGCTGGCCGTACGGGCAGAATGAGGCACATCGGCGGCACATCGGCGGCACATCGGCGGCACATCGGCGGCACATCATGGAAGACGCGGGCAGAACCTTAAATAACCCGCCAAAGGCATTATCTTGCGTCTACACTGTTATATTATATTTTATGGCAAGGATACATTGAATATTAATTAACAATTGATAAATTGCGAAATGGGTACGGCTTTTTTCCCAGGCTATCACGTCACGCCTGGCATTTCTCAAAGGCAGAGGCGCAGCGACATATTACGAGTTTTTTTGACGTTTACCGCTTATCAGCAGTTTTTATTCCATAATGATGAGGTTCATGCTCCGCTGAAGGGCCTGCTACGCCGGAAAAATAGACTTCCAACCGAGCTCATCCCTTGAACTTCCCTGCGCAGGCGCAGCCTGCATACGGTGCGCGACCGCCATAGGCAAAAAACCAGAAACCGGCCATGACAGCCGGTTTCTGGTTTTCATACATAAAAATCATTGGAGCAGAACAGAATCAGATCACGATCATTCGCAAAGCCGCAAGCTCTTTACCTGGGCGCAGGCGCAAAGCGCCTTCAAGCATTGCCCGGCAGTGATTTTTCTGAAAATCCCTGCAGAGCCGTTAAGGTATTTCATCCGTAAACGGTTCTAGAGCAATTTCACTTTGAAATTGCTCTGGCGACTGCGCGAGCAGACGCCCGCCGCGAAGGCGTAAGCGCAATTTATTTGCGCGGTTAAACGCCGAAGCGAGCGTGTTTTAAACTTTGAAAATGTATATTTTCAAAGTTAATCTGCTCTAGAGAATATATTGCGTCAAATCCTGATCGCGGCGCACATCCTGCAGGTGTTCGGCCACATACGCCTTGTTGACCACCACCTGTGCACCCGGCATATCCGGAGCGTCAAACGAAATGTCGGACAGAATTTTTTCCATAATGGTATACAGGCGGCGCGCGCCGATATTCTCAGTGCGCGAATTGATATCTTCCGCAAAGGCGGCGATCTCTTCCAGACCGTCCACGGTAAAGCTCAGGCGTATCTGTTCTGTGCCGAGCAAGGCTTCATACTGTTTGGTAAGCGCATTGTCAGGCTCGGTCAGGATGCGCAGGAACTCCTCGCGGCCCAGGGCCTGAAGCTCCACGCGCAGCGGAAAGCGCCCCTGCAGCTCGGGAATCATGTCTGACGGCTTGCTGAAATGAAACGCCCCGGCAGCGATGAAAAGAATGTGGTCGGTACGCACCATGCCGTACTTGGTGTTCACCGAGCTGCCTTCCACTATGGGCAAAAGGTCGCGCTGCACGCCCTCGCGCGAAATATCCGAGGTGCGGTTTTGTGAAGAGCTGGCGATCTTGTCTATTTCGTCAATAAAGATGATGCCTGTCTGCTCCACCCTTTCCTTGGCGCGTTCGTTGAGAGCCTCCTGATCCACCAGCTTGCCGGACTCTTCCTGAATCAGCACATTGAAGGCATCGCGGATTTTCATTTTACGGCGACTGTGCTTGGGAGGAAAAGCCTTGCTGAACATGTCCTTGACCTGCCCGCCCATCTGTTCCATGCCGGGGATGGCGAAAATATCCACGCCACCGCCGCCCTGCTCTGTCACCTCCATTTCCACCTCGCGCTCGTCCAGAAAGCCCAGACGAAACTGCTGCAAAAGCTTTTCACGGGTGGAAGCGCGGTCTTCCTGACCAAAGGAACTGGGCAGCAGAAGGTCCATCAGGCGCGATTCCGCAGCGGCCTCGGCGGCCTTGCGCACACGGGCGTTTTCCTCATCGCGCACAAGGTTGATGCCGATCTCCATAAGATCGCGCACCATAGACTCCACATCGCGCCCCACATAGCCCACTTCGGTAAACTTGGTGGCTTCAACCTTGACGAAAGGCGCACCGGAAAGACGGGCCAGACGCCGCGCAATCTCGGTCTTGCCCACGCCGGTGGGTCCCATCATGATGATGTTTTTCGGTGAAACTTCATCACGCAGATCTGTCGGCAAATGCTGCCTGCGCCAACGGTTACGCACGGCTACGGCCACCATGCGCTTGGCCTGCTCCTGCCCCACCACAAATTTATCCAGTTCGGCCACAATCTCACGCGGTGTCAAAGTGCTCATCAATCGCTCCTGATTTTGGGCAAGCCAGCAAAAAACGGCGGTTAGCCCGGCGGCTTCAAGCCCCCCGCCGTAAAGGCCCAAAGCTCCCATACGCGGCATAACGCATATACGGGCATTCCAACGGCCGCGCTGGCATATGGCCGCCAAAAAACGCAAGCCCCATTGCTTGCGAGGCATAAACAAAACGGCAAGACAGCCCCATGTGAAAGACCGGAAGCGGCTTGAGCCGGATTCTGGGCAGACACCCATGCGAGTATCCTTGATGGCGGCTGCACTGTCTGTAAATATAGGCACTGCCGACGTGATGGCAATGGCGACGCGCAAATTTACCGAGTGTCAACCGCGTGTTTTGACTGAAACTTGCCCGGCAGTATAAAATGACGGATACTGGCCCTGCACCGGACGCAACGTTTTGGGGCAGATCAACGCCGCGAATGCGCATTCTCAACGTTTACGGCGCGCTCGCTCCGGCGCCTGGCCGCACAGGCAGCTTGCGATTGCACCTTTGCGACGAGCGACCGCTCACGCAGCCGCCAGAGCAATTTCAAAGCAACGTTGCTTCAGGCATGACCGGCTAACTTGCGGCGTGCCTCAGAATGAGCTGCTACAGCCCGGAGCCTTGTTAAGAATAATTATTGACTGGCAAATTTTCCTGTAGCACATTGGTTCTACTAACAAGGACACAAGGAGTTACGCATGAATACAGTTACCTTCAAGGGTACCCCCCTGCATCTGGTCGGCAATCGGCCTGCCGTTGGACAGAAAGCCCCGGACTTTACCCTGACCGCCAACGACCTCAGCCCGCGCAGCCTCAAGGACTATGCCGGTAAGGTGCTTGTTCTGGTCAGCGTGCCTTCCCTTGATACTCCCGTATGCGACATGGAAGTGCGCCGCTTCAACAAAGAAGCCGCTGCCCTTTCCGACAAGGTGCGCATTGTGGCCGTAAGCTGCGACCTGCCCTTTGCCCAGGCCCGCTGGTGCGGCACCGCTGGCGTACAGGCGGTTGAAACCCTTTCTGACTACAAAGAAACAAGCTTTGGCAAAAACTACGGCCTGCTCATTGATGAGCTGCGCCTGCTGGCCCGCGCCATCGTGGTTGTGACCCCGGACGGTTCCGTAGCCTACACCCAGCTTGTCCCCGAAGTTTCCAGCGAACCTGACTATGACGCCGCGCTGGCGGCCATCAAGAAACTGGCCTGACGCGCGGGGCGTTCCCTTCCTCGCCCGGCGCATGAATAAAGCCTCCCCCGCTTCTCGGCAGGGGAGGCTTTTGATTCAGGGACTCTGTGAATCAGTCACTCTTTCTGCTGCCGCGCAGCCCCGCCACAAGCGCGCTTACGGCAAACCAGCAGCAGGCCACAAGAATAACCGTGGCCCCGCTGGCTGTCGCCATCCACTCCTGTGCCGAAAGAATCAGGCCGGTAAAAGCCGAACTCAGCCCCACCAGCAAGGCCCACCAGAACATGCCGCCCGCCGTGCGGGCCAGATTTCTGGCCGTGGCCGCAGGCACGATAAGCAAAGCCGTGACAAGCAGCACCCCCACGGCCCACACAGAAAACATCACCACCAATGCCAGCAGGGCGGCAAAAGCATATTGCCACAGCGCCACACGCACCCCGTGTACACGGGCCATTACCGGATTAAGGGCAATGTAAAGCAGCTTGTTATAGCCAACAGCCTGAAAAAGCAGCATGAACAAAAAAAGCGCAAGCAGAAAGCCTGTTTCGCCTTCTGTTATGGTGAGAATGTCGCCATACAAAAAACGCTGCATGTCACGGGCCACACCGGGAGCGCGACTGACCACGGCAAGGCCGAAGGCCACCACGGCAGAAAACACTATGCCGATGACCGTGTCTGAAGAAAGGCTGGTCCGTCGGCGCACGGCCATAATGCCAAGCCCCACCAGCAGACCGAAAAGCGGCATGGAGATGCGCGGGTCCACTGCCAGGATCAGCCCCAGGGCCACACCGGCAAAGGCGGAATGCCCGATGGCGTCGGAAAAAAACGCCATGCGAAAGCTGATGACCTCCACACCAAGCACCGAAGCCATCGGCGCCAGCAACAAAAGGCCAAACAGGGCCTGCTGCATGAAGCGCAACTCCAGGCAGTCAAAGGGCAGGCGGCCCAAAAGATCATATGCCCATGCAAGCTCAGGCATGGTCGCCCTCCCTTGCGGTACGGACACTGCCCTCTGCCACGGCGTCAGGCGGCACATGCATTGCCGCGGAAGCTTGAGGTGGCTGATGCGCCGCCTCGCGGCGTTTTACGCTGGCGTACTCCGGCAGCAGACGTTCCGGGGCGCACACTGCCCCGCACTGCGGGCAGGAAGGGTCATCCGGGGCGCACTGATCAGGATAAAGATGAATGGGCATCCCGAAAAGCTGCGTCAGCACAGAGGCCCCAAGGGCCTCATGGGGCGCGCCCTCTGCGCAGACCCTTTTGTTAAGGCAGATTATATGCGTGGCATAGTGGGCTGCCAGCGACAGGTTGTGGCTGACCATCAACTGGGTAAAGCCCTGCTGCCTGCGGGCCTCGTCAAGCACCTCCCAGAACAGGCGCTCGCCCTGCACATCCACCCCGGCCG
>NZ_JBAIYW010000475.1:0-9137 GCF_036763055.1 Desulfovibrio sp. 1214_IL3152
TAGCAATAGACGCAGCCGTGCGGACAGGTATTGTACTGCCCGATGTCTTTGCACGGCACACACAGGCAGTCCGGGCGCTGGCCCGGATCACGCGGATAGGAACGCTCGCCCGCGCCCGATGCCCCCGGCAGAAGCAGTTGTTCGGCGCCGTTAAGATTCAGCAGGTCAAGTACATCCGGATGCCGTCCGGCAAGCTTCAGCACAAGCTCCGGGTCAGTGCAACGGTTATGCGCCACGCCCTGGGCGGAAAGATCCGCCTTTTCGCCGCATGTGGCGGCCCGCATGCCGTAACTTGCGCAGATGTCCGCAATGGCCGCGCCTGTCTGTCGCATTTCTTCCGGCGTAAAATCACGCCAGGCAATAGCGTTGCGCCGTAAATTGCCCTCCACCTTGCGGTAGGGCGCAATGTCGGCAAAGCTGAAAACCAGCTTTGCCGTGTATCCGGCCAAGCCCTTGGCTATTACGGCAATTCTGTCCAATAAAACCGCAGGAGTAAGCATGTCATGTCCGTGTGCCGCGGCCAACAGAAGCGGATCAAAGCGCCAGATCATGCGCTCCGGCCCCAGCCTGTCCGCCAGACGGCGAAACGTTTCCACCCTTTTGCGCAACGGCGGCAAGCCAGGCTCCCAGCCTTCGTTTTCATAATCGTTGAGCGTATATTGCAGATAGCCCGTCAGACCGTACTCCCTGATGCCGGGCAAGCAGCCGAGCAACGGAGCGGGATTTTTGCTCCAGAAAACGGCCAGTCGCGCCCGCTCAAAAGACACATACTGCGGCTGCCCGTTAAAGGGATTGACCCAGCGCGCATAGCCCGCCCGCAACCGCTCCATAAACCAGGGCATATAAAAAGCCGGTATGTCCGTGGCGCGGCTTACCGCCAAAAGCACAGGGGCTATGGCCGACACCGGGCCATCCGCAGTATGGATTGTCATTCTGGGCCATTTCATGCCCGGCAGCATGACAAGGCGATGACCTGGCGTCAACACATCCCAGTTGGCCTGCCCCCAGGCTTGTTTTGACAAATTCCACGCAATTGCTATTCTCGACAGAACAGGCTCACAGGAATAAAACTCCAAACACACTGGTATTGCATGTCTTTTTTTTCCTGGCTGCAACGCATCTTCACGCCGCCTTCCACGGGCGACCCGAATATTGATGAAGAGAGCGTCAACTTTCAGTGGAATCAGAACGCCCGCATCGTGCTGGCCATTATCATCGTCATTTTATCGGCCTTCGTGGTCTACTGGATACTGTCCTGATGTCTGAAAAACTCTGGCGCCTCACTGTGCGCGACGACTTTTCCGCCGGGCATGCCCTGCGGCATTATGAAGGCAAGTGTGAGCGCATGCACGGTCACAATTTTGCCGTGGAACTGACGGTTGAGGGCAACCGCCTTGCCCCGCGGACAGAAATGCTGCTGGATTTCAAGATACTGAAAAAAGCGCTCAAAGCCGTACTGGACGCGCTGGACCACCGCCTGCTCAACGAAACGCCTCCCTTTGACAGTATCAACCCTTCGTCAGAAAACCTTGCACGGCATATCTGGCAGGGCATGGAAGCGCTGCTGGCGGAACACGAAGACCCGCAGGCCCGGCAGGTGCGCCTGTACAGCGTTACGGTGTCAGAAAAAGGCGCACAAAGCGCCACCTACCTGGAAACGCGCTAGCCCGGCCACCCGGCAGCCCCAAAATCGCCATGCCGCAGGCCCTCTGTCTTTTGCACGCCAACTGCCAGGGCGAGGCTTTGAGAATTCTGCTGGAAAATTCTCCGGCTTTTGCACGGCGTTTTACCGTCCGGCACTGTATCAACTACACCAAGGAAGATCTTGCCGAAGCCGACCTGAAAAAATGTTCCCTTTTTCTCTATCAGCCCCTGGCCCCCAAATGGGGCAGCATTTCCACAGAACAGATTTTGCCCCGCTTGCCCCGGTCTTGCCAGTCGGTTGAAATTCCAAATCTTTTCTTCAAAGGATACTGGCCCTTCTGGAGCAGCAGCCCGCCCATCAATTTTGGCGACAGCCTGCTTGAGACCCTGCTGGAAAAGGGGCTTACTCCGCAGGAGGCGCTGAACGTCTACCTGCGCGCAGGTCCCGCACTTATGGGAGACGTGGAGGCCGTGGCCGAGGACAGCCTGCAAAAGGAAGAGCAAAAGCAGGCCGCAAGCCCCATAAACTGCGCGGCGCTGTTGCGCGAACGCTGGCGCCATGAACAGCTTTTCATTACTGTGAACCATCCCGGCCGCACCCTGCTCTTTCATGTGGCAGACAGCCTGCTGTGTTTGCTTGGCCTGGGGGGCCTGCCGCAGGATGTGCGCCGCGACTACGTACATCCCCTTGAAGACTTCTGGCTGCCCATCCACCCTGCGGTAGGATCGGTTTTGGGGTTGCCCTTTGCAGCGACAGACAGGCGCTATGCCGTTTACCGCACCAGCCTCACCCACGCGCAGTATACCGGCTGCTATCTGGCGTGCCGAAGCCACAACATTTCAGACCTTGTAACATTTCTGGAAAACCTGCTGCCCGGGCAGCATTTGTATGCCTGAACGCAAGAAAGGAGTTTTTATGAAAGTATTGCTCATTAACGGCAGCCCGCACCCCAAGGGCTGTACCTTTACGGCGCTGTCCACCGTGGCCGCGCAACTGGAACAAAACGGCGTTGAAAGCCAGATCATCCAGATCGGTTCCAAAGCCATACGCGGCTGTATCGCCTGTGGAAAATGCAAGGAAACCGGCTATTGCGTCTTCAAGGACGATCCGGTTAACGAAAGCATCGACCTTTTGCGCGCGGCCGACGGCGTTGTGGTAGGTTCACCTGTGTACTACGCCGGGCCCAACGCCACCCTTTGCGCTCTGCTGGACCGCGTATTTTACATGAAGTCCGCCGCGTATGCCTTCAAACCGGCCGCAGCCGTGGTAAGCTGCCGCAGGGGCGGGGCCAGCGCCTCTTTTGACCGGCTGAACAAGTACTTCACCATTGCCCGCATGCCTCTCGTGTCTTCCCAGTACTGGAATTCAGTGCACGGCAACAACGCGGAAGAAGTTGTGCAGGACAAAGAAGGCATGCAGATAATGCGTACCCTCGGCAACAACATGGCATGGCTCATCAAGTGTATCGCCGCAGGCAAGGCAGCCGGAATCAATCCGCCCGCGCCCGAGGCCTGGGAGCCCACCAGCTTCATCCGTTAGGGCAGATTAATTTTGAGAATGTCCATTCTCAAAATTTACGGCACGCTCGCTTCGGCGCTTAACAGCGCAAATAAATTGCGCTTACTCACGCAGTCGCCAGAGCAATTTCAAAGTAAAAATGCTCTAAGGGCAGTTTTATATTGAAAGTGCCGTGGCGGCGGGGCGAAGCGCTGAAGCGCACGTCTTGCAAAAGCACTGAGAGCGCAGGGCTTCAAAGCCAAGCGGCTCTGGAGTCAGGGCAGTAACCGCTAGACAGTGCCGTCACGAGCGCCTTTCCCGGTATCTCTGCGTCGAACTTCGCCTTTTATTCCGGTCGAGTACCATAAGAGTACACTCCTTACATAAAAGGCTCGTTCTCCTTGATATACCAAGGAAATCCATCTCGTGACGACACTGTCTAAATCGGTTAACGTTTGACATATTCTGGCTGCCTTCGTTTGGGACGCCTGCGCAGCGGGCGGCAGAGGGAGGGCAGGACAAAAAAGCCCGGGATACAAAAAGTATTCCCGGGCTTTTATATTTAAAAAACTCTTTTAGATCAGATTAACTTTGAGAATATACATTCTCAAAGTTTAAGGCACGCTCACTTCGGCGTTTAACCGCGCAGATAAACTGCGCTTACGCCTCCGTAGCGAACGTCTGCTCACACAGCCGTCCGAGCAATTTAAAAGTTAAATTGCTCTAGGGCAGCGTTGGCTTCAGCGGCATAAGCGCCTTGTATGGTCCCCGCATTTTATACACAAAGTCGGTCATGGCAAGGTCGCCGCTGACCACAAGCATGAGCAGCACTCCGGAAGGGGCGTCTTCGCGCACAATGCCATACCCCTTCAGCCCCTGCTGCTCAAAAGTAAATTCCCACTGGCCCTGGCGCAGCACGGGGCTGCTGCCGCCCAACCTTTGCGCATTGGCCTTGGCAGCCGCTTCGGCTTCACCGGGCTTGGCCGGTCCCACGATGATCAGGGCCGAGGCCTTGTGGTTTTTCTGTCCCAACAGCACCTGGACAGCGTCCTTTACCTTGGCGGGGCCGTTAACCACCACCCAATCCGGGGGCAGTTCAACGCTATAATATTTGGTAGTCACGGGTACGGCCAGGGCCTTGCCCATCAAGGGCGGCATAACCAGCAAGGCCAGCAAGAAAAACAGCGCTCCGGTGACTGAAAGGCGACAAAAACGGGGCATGGCACTCTCCATTACTTTCCGTAAAATCTCACAACAGGCAATACTCTACGGTTCATGCGCCGTCCTGTCCACATAAAGCCCTTCAGACCACTTGCCCGCCACGGGCAATATTTGTAGTATCTGCCTCCAGTGAGGGGTACCATGCTGCAAAAACTGAATTCTCTGCGTTCACAGCTCTATATTCACCGTTTTGAGCTGCTGATGGCTTCGCTGCTCTGCGTTTTTGTGTGCAACATTTTTTTCCCCAACAATATCTATGGCGGGGTGGCCCAGTCCATCTACCTGCCCTTCCAGTTGCTGGCCGGACTGGTGCTTTTTGAATTCAAGCGGCGTGTTATATGGCTTGTAGTGCTCTTCGGCGTGCTGCTGCTCATTTGCCGGGCATTGAACATTTTTTTTGTCAGCAACTTTCTTACTGAAATGCTGCTGCTCTATATCTGCTTTTTCGGCAGCATCATGCTTGAGGTTTTCAGACAGATTTACAAAGCGCACATGGTTACAACACGCATTGTATATGCGGCTGTTTGCGGCCTTATGCTTATCGGTTACTGCGGATTTTACCTTTTTCTGGCCATCGAATTTACCCACCCCGGCTCTTTCAACGGTCTGGGCGATGGTGAAAACGCCATCAACAATCTCTTTTACTTCAGCTACGTCACCATATTGACCATCGGCTACGGCGATATTACCCCCAGTACCTGGATAGCCAAAAATGCTGCGGTGCTTGTGGGTTTTATTGCCTATGTCTATTCCATCGTGGTCATAGCCACCATAGTGGGCAGGGTGCAGCGCGCGCCCCATCCCGTGCCTGAAAACCGTCAGGGCGGCAACACAGCGCACGGCGCTCCTGCTGCCCCAAACAAGTCTCAGGCAACGCCGCACCCCGGCGAGGAACATCCCCGAGGCAATCCCCCGCAAACATAGGGGCGGCTTTGCAGCGCCTTTGAAGTGGATAAGTAAACCCGCACTCCACAAACCATATGCAGCTTCAGCCGTCCTCCGCGCAAAAGGGCGTACGGCCGAAGCTGCTCCTACGTCGTGGTGGACGAATGCCTGCTCCCGCAGCAGAGGCCGCGCAGGCGTCCCGACAAAAAACATAAGACCTCTCATCCACTCATATCCTAGAGCAGATTAACTTTGAGAATATACATTCTCAAAGTTTAAGGCACGCTCACTTCGGCGTTTAACCGCGCAGATAAACTGCGCTTACGCCTCCGTAGCGAACGTCTGCTCACGCAGCCAGAGCAATTTCAAAGTGAAATTGCTCTAGAGCAGATTAACTTTGAGAATATACATTCTCAAAGTTTAAGGCACGCTCACTTCGGCGTTTAACCGCGCAGATAAACTGCGCTTACGCCTCCGTAGCGAACGCCTGCTCACGCAGCCAGAGCAGATTAACTTTGAAATGCTTCACATTTCAAAGTTTTCATTCAGCCGGAAAATGCGATTTTCGGCTGAATCCACGCCACATTGTGGCGCGCTGCACTTTCGTGCAGCGTTAGAGCATTTACACTTTTTGAAAGTTAAAATGCTCTAGGCCTTGCGCCTGAACATCCACACCGCCACGCCCACGGTAACAATGCTGATGCAGGTGATCTTGCCCAGACTTACCGCAGCGGCCGCCACAGTAATATCCTTCAGAAAAACCCCCTGCGTGATGGTTGTAAAATGCCGCAAGGGGTTGAGCTGGCTGGCGTGCTGCAAAAAAACCGGCATATTCATGACCGGCGTAACCGCGCCGGAAATGAGAATGCAGGGGACCCCCACAGTAAACGCCCCAAGAAATGCCTGCTGCTGTGTGGCCGACAGTGAAGACACCATAAGTCCCACACCGCCCGAAGCCGCCGCAAATACAAGCATTGCCACGTAGAGCAGCAGTACCGAGCCGGTGAAAGGCACGCCGAAACCAAATACGGAAATAAGCAGAAATATGGTCCCGTGCACCATGCCCACAAGACAGCCGGGCACCAGCTTTGCCAGCGCGATTTCCATAGGTATGGCAGGAGAAACCAGCAACTGGTCAAAAGTTCCCACTTCGCGCTCCCGCGCAACGGAAAGCCCCGTCACCACCAGCCCCAGCATAAAACTCAGCATACCGATAAGGTTGGGCAGAAAAAACCACTGAAATTCGAGGTTGGGGTTGAACCAGCAGCGCATGCGTATGTCCAGTTGCGGGATTGGGGCCGCCATGCCTTGCACAGGCTGCGCACGCGGCGTGGCCGCCGCCACCTGTGCCGTCATGCGCTCCAGATAATAGGCCGCGATCTGCGCCGCATTGGAGCGCCGCCCGTCCAGAATGACCTGCGCCTCCGCCGGTTCGCCCTTTTCGATACGGCGTGAAAATTCTTCGTCAAACACGAGGATAAAAAGGGCTTTTTGCTGATCAAGCGTGGGGCGGATCTGCCCATGCCCCTCTAGATGCGCAACCCCCCGAAACGTGGGTGAGCCTTCTATGGAGTGGATGATGTCGCGGCTCCAGCGACCGCTGTCATAATTGAGCACGGCCACATCCACGTTGCGCACTTCCATTGTGGCGGCCCATCCGAAAATGACGATCTGCATGAGCGGCGGCACAATAATAAGGATACGCGAAATGCGGTTGCACAAAAGTACCAGCAATTCCTTGCGCACAATGGTCGCCATGCGCCGCCAGTTAAGACGCGGAAAAAACGCGCTCAGCCGGGACATCCCCCCTGCCGCCATTTTACTGGCCGCATGAAAGCCTGTGAAGCGCCGCGCCATTCTAGATGTCCAGCCTTTTTACAAGATTTTTGTAGACCAGGCCCAGCAGCACAGCGGCCAGCAGGCCCATAAATGCCAGGCTCGGGACGAAGATCTCCCATACGTCGCCGGTCAGGAATATCGTTCGCAAACAGGTGTTGAAATAGCTGGCGGGCAGCAGCCGTGTAAGAGCCTGAAGGACAGGAGGCATACTGTTAATATCAAAAACAAAACCCGACAGCAGCAAAGCGGGCAAAAAGCCTGAAAACAGCCCGGCCTCGGCGGCCACAAGCTGTCCGCGCAGGGTGACGGAAATAAGCAAGCCCTGCCCAAGAGCGCTGAGCATAAAAACAGAAGAGATAACCAGCAAAACCCACCAGGAACCACGAAACGGCACGGCAAAAAGCAGCACCGCCGCCCCGGCGCAAAGGGCCATACTGAACATGCCCATGCAGAAATAGGGAATAAGCTTGCCGAGCAAAAGCTGCATGCGGCTTACCGGCGTGGCAAACATGGCTTCCATAGTGCCTCGCTCCCACTCACGGGCAAAAACCAGAGACGTCAGCAACGTGCCGATAAGTGTCATGATGACCGTAATGGCCCCCGGCACAAGAAACTGCACACTTTTTGCTGCCGGATTGTACCAAAAGCGCGTTTGCAGGGTTATGGGAGCCTGCAGCGCCTCCCCGCCCGGCAGGGCCGTGGCCTGCCATCTGCTTACAAGCCCCTGGCTGTAGCTCTGGATATACTGGGCCGTATTGGGTTCGGCCCCGTCCACAAGGACCTGCAGATCCCCTGCCGTTCCGCGGTCCAGCGCCGCATCAAAATCCTGCCGGAAAACCAGCACTCCCTGTACGCTCGAATCCCGCATAAGGCGGGCGGCCTCATCCATGCTTCCGGCGCCAACGGTTGAAAACCACGGCGAATGCGCAAAATTTGCCGCCAGATCCAGCGAATGTCTGCCGCCGCTCTCATTAAGCACGGCAAGACGCAGCACGCCCGCATCCAGAGTAATGCCGTAGCCAAAAAGCAGCAGAAAAATCAGCGGCAATACCCCGGCCACCAGGTAAGAGGAGGGATCGCGCACGATCTGCTGAAATTCCTTGCGGATGAGAGCCAGCAGTTGCTGAAGCCAGAGGTTTGTTTTCATAACATGTCACAGGCGCGGAACAGGCGTTCAGAAAATTTGTATTATATTACTGAGCGTTACACAACGTCATGCGTTGCTACTGGGGATTGTTTTTATCATATTCCTCAATACTGCCAATAAAGGCTTCCTCCAGAGTGGGATCTTCCACTGACGTGCATGAAGCCTTGAGTTCGTCAGGCGTTCCCATACGTATCATTGCCCCCCGATAGATGAGGGCTATGCGGTCACAGTATTCAGCTTCTTCCATAAAGTGCGTGGTGACAAGCACGGCGGCCCCGGCGGTGGTTATAGCTGAAATATGCTTCCAGAAATCGCGTCGGGTACGCGCGTCCACGCCGGATGTGGGTTCGTCCAGAAACAGCACGGGCGGCTCGTGCAGGGTGGCGCACAAAAGGGCCAGCCGCTGTTTTTGCCCCAAAGGCAGATCGCCCGTGCGGCTATGCAGAAAATCCTGCAATTCCAGCGCGCCGGACAGGACAGGCAAAAGTTCCTCGCGCCGCTGGCGGCTCAGGCCATACAGTTCGGCAAAAATCTTGATGTTTTCCACAACCGGAATATCGGGGTACAGCGAAAACTTTTGCGCCATATACCCCAGCCGCGCGCGGGCTTCGCTGCCTGCGGTGAGCAGGTCCATACCGGCGACTGAGCACTGCCCCGATGTGGGACGCGAAAGGCCGCAAAGCATGCGGAACGTTGTTGATTTTCCTGCTCCATTAGGGCCGAGCAGGCCGAATATCTCGCCGGGCATCACGCTGAAGCTGATGTCATCGGCAGCGGTAAAATCTCCGAACTTTTTGGTGAGGTGGCTGGCCTCAATGCTTGGCGAGCAGCGCTTTTCGTCAGACGGCGAGGCATGGCCCGCATCCGGCCTATCCGGCCCATCCGCCCCATCCGCCCCATCCG
>NZ_JBAIYW010000113.1:0-9121 GCF_036763055.1 Desulfovibrio sp. 1214_IL3152
AGCTTTTCCCATACCTCATCAGAAATGTCATGTCGCCGATGTGCTGGAGTTGTCATAATCACCTCGCTGTGCGAAGAGTATGACAGAAAAAGCAAATCTAAACAATCTCGTGACTACAGTGCCTAGAAGTCATTTTATAATCCTAGAAAAAGCCATGAAAATCGAGTAATCGAGATTCATGAGCAAATACCAAAGATTAACCGATGAACAGTGGACAATTTTGGAACCTCTTCTTTCAAGCGAGCCGCCTTCTGTGCGGGGGCGGCCTGCCATCCATGATGACCGTTCTGTACTGAACGGCATCTTATGGGTGCTGCGCACAGGCGCTGCCTGGGCTGACTTACCGGAGAGATTTCCATCGTCATCAACCTGTTACCGCCGGTTCAGCAAGTGGGTGAAATCGGGTGTATTTCGAAGAATTCTTGAGGCGCTGGCCCAAGACCTTGAAGAACGCGGAGCCATAAATCTTTCGGAATGCTTCATCGACGGTACATTCGTGGTGGCAAAAAAAGGGGCGCAAAAGTGGGAAAGACCAAGCGGGGCAAAGGTGCGAAGCTCATGGTTATTGCAGACGCTTCTGGTTTTTCACTCGCCGTGCACACGGATTCTGCTAGCCCTCATGAAGTCACCCTTGTCCAAGCTGCCCTCGATGAGATTGTCACCGTGGGACGGCCCCAACGAATTGTGGGGGATCGTGCCTATGACAGTGATCCGCTCGATAACGCCCTTGCTGCCCAAGGGATTGAGATGGTTGCGCCTCACCGGCGCAACCGGAAGCGTAAAGCAACGCAGGATGGTCGCCCTTTGCGGCGCTATCGACGGCGTTGGAAAATCGAACGTCTTTTCGCCTGCTCAATGCCTTTAAGCGGACGATGGCACGTTGGGACAGATTTCACGAGAACTTTACAGCCTTTGTTCATCTCGCGTTTTCCATGATTTTACTCAGAAGGGTCGTCAAGGAATTATGAAATGACTTCTAGAGCAATTTCACTTTGAAATTGCTCTGGCGGCTGCGTGAGCAGTCGCCCGCCGCAAAGATGCAAGCGCAATTTACTTGCGCGGTTAAGCAGCGAAGCGAGCGTGTCTTAAACTTTGAGAATGTACATTCTCAAAGTTAATCTGCTCTAAAAAGATAAAAATTAAGTCTATTATGGCTATGCTGAATGCGGGAGCAATGGTGTGCCTTTGGGGAAGATTATATCAAAGTTAGACTCCCTGAAAATTGCGATGGGCAATGTCTGCACGTATGCCTCGATGTTGGCGCGATGTTTGCAAGACTCTGAGGGGCAGTAGTAGATTGTTGACGGCCAGCCCCATTTTTGAACGCGCCTTTAGAGCATTTAACAATTGAAATACTCGCTTTACGGCAGGCAAAGCCTGTCTGGTCATATTCCGTGGCAAGGATTTTTCTGAAAATACTTGTAGAACAGTTGACTCATCCCATTAATAAACTGCTCTAGATTACTCACTATCCTTCGGCGCCGGAGGCAGAATGTCTGAATTTGAATCTTCTGTGATTATCCCTGTCTTCAACCAGTGGAGTCTGACACGTGCCTGCCTTAAGGCTTTGGCTGCCACCATTGCGGGCAAGGCCGTAGAGGTGATTATTATCGACAATGCCTCTTCTGACGCGACTCCAGAGGCATGCCCTTTCCTTGGAAAGCAACTCTTCGGAACAGCGTTTCGCTATCACCGTAGTTCAACAAATCTGAATTTTGGGCCCGCATCAAACTTGGGGGCCAAGTTGGCCAAGGGGAAATTTCTTATTTTTCTGAACAATGATACCATTCCTCTACAGGGCTGGTACCAGCCGTTGATCGATGATTTTTTGTCCTGGCCCGATATCGCCGCTACTGGCCCCCTTCTGTTGTATCCCGAATCTGAGCCTTTTGGCTTTACCGTACAGCATTTGGGTGTGTTTGTTTCTCCCATCTTACGGGTGGGCCATTTGTACGAAGGTATTCCCGCTGACTGTGCCTTGGCAAAAAAACGTCGTTTTTTTCAGATCATCACCGCAGCCTGCATGGTGATGCGGCGTTCGCTTTTTATGGAAGCAGGTTTGTTTGACGAAAACTACGTAAACGGCTTTGAAGATGTGGATCTTTGCGCCCGACTCTCTGCCAAGGGCTACCGCATGACCGTTAACCCACAAGCCAGGGTGGTTCACCACACAAGCCAGACTCCTGGCAGACACCAACATGAAGAGGCCAATTCTCAGTATTTTATATCGCACAGTCTGTCTTTGCTTGTGCCGGACTGGCATTTGCATCTGAAAAAGGATGGCATGTTCCTGCGTCTGGGCGAGTGGCAGACCCTTCAGGCATCGCTGCCGTTAGAGCGTTGCACAGAGCTGGACAAAATTGCCGCTATCTCTTCGTGCGATGAGGTAAAGGCGCTTCTTGCCCGCTATCCCTTCTGGGAAAACGGCTGGCGGCTCTTGACCGGTACAAAAAAGAAAAAAACTGGCAACTTGCCACTGGATCTGGCCCGCTTCAAGCTCTATCCCTCGCCCGATGGGGCCATGGGGCTTTACGCGACAGCATGCGCTTCGCACGACAAAAAAACTGCTTCCGGCGCACTGGGGCTTTTGACATCCTTCTGCAAGCCCTTTGAAGAATATCGCTCGTCAGCCGAGTCTGTGCGGCAATGGTGCAGCGATATTGGTCTGGCAGAATTGGCTGAGCAGTATACGGCCTGGCTCGACGGGGCGGAGCGTTTCAAGACCGAAACCTATGAGCCCTTCCTGACGGATTTTTGGGAAATCGCCCGGAACTTGTCTCTGCACCCCCATTTGGATTGGGCCTACACGTTATGGAGACATAACATTGACCTGCCCCGGCGCAGAAAAGAGTCTAGCTGCCCTCAATCCTTTGACGCAAGAGTAGCTTTTTCCATACTTATGCCTGTGTTCAACCCCAAGGCGGAACATCTGGTGGAGGCATTGGAATCTGTCATTGCGCAAGAGTATCCGCATTGGGAGTTGTGCATTGCTGATGATGCGTCCACCGATCCTCTTGTAAGAATACTCCTTTCTCGTTATGCCCAAAAAGACTCCAGAATTCACATCATCTGGCGACAAGAAAATGGTCATATCTCTGCTGCCACAAATACTGCACTGGAAATGGCGCAGTATGCTTACGCAGTGCTTATGGATCAGGATGATGCCCTCACGCCAGACGCTCTGCGCGTAGTCGCCGAGGCCATCAGTGAGCACCCGGACGGCCTGTTGTTCTACTCTGATGAAGATAAAATCCACGATGACGGTTTTATTTTTTATCCGTATTTTAAAAATGGCCGCTGGGACTGGGACCTGCTGTACGGTCAGAATTTTGTCAATCATCTTGGAGTATATCGTACGGACAGACTGCGACAGATAGGGGGCTTTCGTGAAGGTTTCCGCGGATCACAAGATTTTGACATGCTGCTGCGCTACACGGCAGGGGCGGAGGCCGCGCAATTTGTGCATATCCCGCGTGTGCTGTACCACTGGCGCGCGCATGCGGGCAGCACTGCCTTGGATGTCGGAGTGAAGAGTGAAGCTGTGGACAGCGCGCGTAGGGCGGTCCAGGAACATATGGAAACTTTTTCCCCCGGTGCTGAAGCTGAGATATTACCCGGTTCGCCATTCTTGCGCGTAAAGTTTCCGTTGCCAGAAAGGCGTCCACTGGTGAGTCTTATATGTGCTGCTGATAACATTGCTTTTCTGCATGAACAGTTGTCCGCCATAATGAGCAGGACAACATACGGAAAATACGAAGTATTTTTTCTGATCAGCCAGACTTTGGCAAAAGATGAACTTGTAAAGATTCAGCGCGCTGTGAACAGTCACAAAAATGTCCATCTCGTCATCTGTGAGGCTCATCTTTCACTGGCGGAGCGCCTGATGTTGGGAGCAGGGCAGGCCCGGGGCGAGGTTTTAGGTTTTCTTTCGGGCGGGACTGCTCCTTTAACAGAAAGCTGGCTTGAAGAGTTGGTGTCCAGCCTTTGGCGGGACGGAGTGGGCGCGGTGGGGGGCAAGCTGCTTCGTCGAAATGGAACCGTACTCCATGCCGGCTATCTGACAGATGCAAGTGGGTATATCCGTCCAGTATTTCAGGAGCTTTCAGGCGATAATCCTGGCTGGTTCAACTGGAACAAGCTGGCTAGAACCGTGGATGCCCTGGACAATCTGTGTATCTTTACGCGCGCCGCAACATTGGCCGAAATGAAGGGCTTCAATACGGATTCGGGCCACGCCGCGGTTTCGGAATATTGTCTGCGGCTGGGAGAAAAGGGCTTGCGCACGATTTGGTGGCCCTTTGCTGAATTTATGCTGCTTGACGAAAGGGCGGCGCATGCCTGCGGCAAGAGGATGGCTGATTCTGCCGCCTTATCCCAATGGGTTGGGCGCCTTGTGCCTTTTAATGAAAATATCTGGGCGGCAGGGGAAGGGTGGAAGTTGTGCGTGAGCGAACCGTGCGGTGGAAAAAAAAATGGCTGTTCTGTTGACCTCTCGAAAAAAGTGAACAAGGCCCAGGGCAGAGATGACTTTTGCGCTGCGGATTATCTTGCGCTGTACCCTGATGTTCGCGCCAGCGGCATGGATCCTCTGGAACATTATCTGCGTTTTGGGCGTGGCGAAGGCCGAAAGCCATGTCGCAGCAAGGTGGATTACAGCCGCCTTACTCCAGAGCGCCTAGCTGCGTATCATGCCGCCCCAGCAGGAGACATTGTTGTGTGCACCTCGATCGCGGGCGGGTATGAGCGGCTTTTGCCTCCAGCCTTTTTGAATGACGGCTGGCGTTACGTCTGCTTTGCAGACACTCCTATGGAGTCTTATGGCATATGGGACGTACGTCCCATCCCTTATGAAAACGCCGATCCCACACGCAAGTCACGTTGGGCCAAGCTGCACCTGCCGGAACTTTTTCCAGAAGCTCGGCTGGTGTTGTGGCAGGACGCCAACATAGTCATTGCCGCTGATCTGTCTTTGCTCCTGAGGTCCTTCCTGTGTGATCAGCCTTTATATTCTGTGATGCACCCCGTGCGTGATTGTGTTTATGACGAAGCCTTGGCTTGCATTCAGGCAAAAAAAGATGAGCCTGAGGTTATTCGCAGGCAAATCGCGTCATACCGTGAGCAAGGGATGCCTGCTCGCGCAGGACTCTATGAAAATAATTTTTTTTTGTTGAATCCTCGCCATCCGCAAGCTCGTCTTTTGTTTTCTAGGTGGTGGAATGAGTATGATAAATATAGCAAACGGGATCAAATCAGCTTGCCTTATGTTTTACATAAGAGTGGGATACGATCAGGGCTGTTGCTCCCGAAAGGCCAATCTGCAAGAAATAATCAGGCGCTTTATTTTCTAACGCACGAAGAAACAGAATGGATTAGGTATAGCGCATTAAAATGACTTTAATAATATCCATTGTGGGAGATGTGCCGGCATACCCGTACAAAAAATGCTTGGTGAAAGAATGACTGCACTTCTTTATTGTCCAATTGAGGAGTTCTATTCCCCAAATTTTATTATAAAGAAAGTACTCTAAAAGATGGGCTTGTTTTTTTATCCTTACTTGACCGATATATACAACAACGCTGTCGACTTCAATAGTTGTTTTGTCGCCATTCTTTTGGGAGTAGGATTATATATTCTGCGATGTCAGCAGTGCACGTGTTGTTTAACATGCGTATTGTTTATGGATAAATTATTTTTCCGTGCAACTATTCTTTGGATGTTTTATTTGGCATTGTATTTTTTGTTAATAATGATCTATGACTAGTAATTTCAGTGTGAATTTATTATAATTTTAGTATTTTTATACATCTGTGATGTTTTTTGCAACAACCTTTTTCAGAATGCTCTCCCATTTGTCAAAAAGTGCTGAAGAATATCTTGTGTTGCACTCATGCCACGCCTCGCGACCCATACGCTGTCGAGCTTTTTCAGAAGCCAGCAAGGGGCGTAAAATGTTTGCAAGGGCTTCAGGGGTCGGAAAGTTTGCCAAAAGGCCGTTAATTCCGTTACGGACGATAGATGTCATGGCGGGGCAATCAGATACCCCGACAATGGGCAATCCGGCGGCCATGGCTTCAAGTACGGTGTTGGGGCAGCCCTCGTACTTTGTAGGTAGGCAATAGATGTTTGCAGAGAGATATTCAGCCCATGTGCTCGTAGCGACTGGTCCAATTATGGTACAGGAATCAAGGTTTAGTTCTTGTGACAAGGCTTGTAGAGAGGACTGGGTGTCACCCCAACCGATCATGCGTAAGCGCCAGTCGGGAAACTCCTGAGCCAGCAGGGCAAAGGCCCGCAGCAGAAGTTCCGGCCGTTTTTCTTTTGAGAAGCGGCCAAGATACAATAAGGTAGGTGAAGTTGAGGGATGTTCGGGACACTCGGGGGGAATGTTTTCCGGAGAGGCATTGGGAATGACAAACGTTTTGTGTCGCAAGTGTTTTGGTACGAGGGGGACATAACAGGGGAGCAGTTCGTGAATCGCGGCGGATTGCTCGAGCAGAGCTAGGCGCCCCTCTCTGTGCCAGAGTTCGCGCTCAATAAGTTCCGGGGTAATGCGCTCCGAACAGATGAAGGGGGTGCCTGTGTCTGTGCTGCAGATTTTCCAGAGCATGTGCTTCCAGTCAGACTCAAAGGACAAAAGCACCTCAATTTTATTTTCTTGCAACAAGCCGGATCCGGCATTCACCGCCGCTGCGTCACCGGAAAAAAAACTGCTTGGAAAAAAATGGATTGGTAGGCGTGGGTCTACCGAATACAATGGCGAATAAGTTCCTGCCACAGTGAGTATATGAACTGTGTGTCCCCGTGCGCGCATTTCATGTGCCAAGCGGAGGGCCGCACGCTCCGCTCCTCCCCTGCTCTGACAAATACCTGCGTTGGCAATGGCTATTCGCATGTGTCATTACTCTTTTTCGAGTTTGATTTGTTTGCCAAGCAGCACGTCGAACATATAGTCCGAAATTGGCGTCAGGCCGGCCCAAGTGAAAAATGTCAGCTCGCTGAAATACCACCAGTCTTTTCCAGCGTAAAAATCTACTCGTACATGGGGGAATCCCGCACTCAATACCTTGGACATCTCTACCAGCTCGTCAAAGTATGATGGGCGTGGGTCGGAGTTGAAATTTTTATAATGCCAATTCACAGGAAGCCGTTCGCCACTCATTTTGTAGAGGTTGGCGCATACATCTGCAGTCTTGTCGTTTATAACGATCCAGTAAATAAAGGGGGTACCATCGAAACAGTAAAATTCGATTTTATAGTCGAATTTAATGATCGGCTCGCAAACAATGGCAGGAGTAATACCCTTATACCCAGATTCAAGGGCGCAGTAATAATGGTTTGTCTTGGGATCGAGCCATGTGGAAGCCGTTGTGATAAGGGCATTCAGATTGTCCTTTGCTTTTTCCACAAAAGCTTGGGTTCCTGATCCAAAATTGGACTTGAGAATAAAGCGTTCAGGCATATCGTCCAGTTTTATCTCGTCAGGTTTGCGGAAGGTGGCAAGCGGTTTTATGCAGTGGTCGCTCATTTTCGGCAAACGATCCAGAACAAAATTATGAAAATTCGCCTTATCCGCACAGACTTGCATAAGGGGGTTATGATAAAAAACCTTCAACCAATTAAGCTTTTCATTAAAGGTGCATGGTGAGATCAAATCAAGGTTGTACCCAAAGGACTGATAAAACAAGAAGGAAAGATAGTCAGCAGCTTCCAGTTTGCTGAGGTCTCGTTGATACTTTGTCTGATCAAGGTATGAAAATCGTTCCGCAGATATTCTGCACGGGCCTGAGTCAATATTTGTACTTCTTACTTTATTATACAGTGTTTTCACGGCTATCACCTTTGCGTATAACGCCATTATGTTTTGCGACAAAAAAAACACTATCTGTAAATTTTGTTGCCAGAATTTTTATGTCTGTAAAATTATGATGCTCAAGGAATTGATAAATTTGCTCTGGCGTAAAAGAGCGCATGTGTTGCCATTTGTGAAACATTGCTTTGCAGTGAGGGCATATACAATAGTTATCTTCTAAATTTTCACTGTATGGGACGCTGCCCAATAAAATTCCATCTTTTTTTAACATGCCTTGGATTGTGTTCAGACTTTCATCCAGATTGTTGTTGTGTATATGCTCAAGGACTTCAAAGCATAATACGCAATCGTAACGTGTATTTGTATTGAATCCTAAAAAATGTGGGTGCTTCAAAACGGCATGTGGAAAGTCACTGCATCTGTTTTTTGATGGCTCAAAAGCGCCTGCGTGATACCCATTTTGAAGAAGCAGGGAAATCAAGTCACCGCTACCAGCACCAAAATCACAATTTTTTTTTGTTACCTCAACGAATTTTTTAATTAAAGATACTAGACTTTGACCGTGTAATTTTGAAAAACTTTTATTCATCAATGGTGACTGTGCTGCAATGTTCCAGAATGAACTGATCGATTCTGGTGTCCATTCGTAAATCCAAAAAGGTTCTATTTTTTTTGTTGTACCATAGTAATGCTCTCTTATCTTTGATTGGCAGTTGTCAAGTTGAAAAAACTGTTTTTATATTTTGTTGCGTTGATTTATGTTATTAAGGTGATGACAGCCTCCGCTTAGGAAAAAGCAGTTGGCCCGACATCATTATCGTCTTTTTTACAGCCATATTCGATCTACAAGCAGATAGTCTGACTCTTTTAACGCCCGCTCTCGTTGTTTGCTCGTTGTGTTGCAAATGCAGTCATTGGGGTGCCAATATAATTTCTTTAAGCGCAAGCGGCAGGTTGCAATGGCCTTAAAAGCGAGTGTCCGTCAACAGTCTGCATAGTTTGTCAGCGACTTGCGATGCTTCTTTACGGATACACGATAGCTCAGGGGGAGGCGAGAGCGGCCCCATTGCCCCTCCCCTGGGAGGGGCAAAAACGTCAGAGGTGCTGGCGGTCGGCCTCCCAGGGAACGATGCGGCCTGCGGTGATCGTAGTGTCTACGCCAGTTCTCGATAACAACTTCAGCCAATGTTGTCCGGTTAAGCACCCATAGCTAACAGGCTATAACTATAGGTGTTTATAGTTTTTCGTCTTCGCGGATTCAGAAGTTCTTCCAGAGAATCCTTGCCGAACAGATTCAAGCAAATGAGCTC
>NZ_JBAIYW010000608.1:0-8830 GCF_036763055.1 Desulfovibrio sp. 1214_IL3152
AGCAGCCTGAGCAGTTCCCGGCGCAGCGATTGGGGCGCCCCTGCCCTCAGCCTTGCCTTCGGGCCTGGCCGCAGCCTTGGCTACATCACGTATCTTGGCGTCAGGATAGGCAATGCGCTGATGAAAGATGCCAGTGAGGATGCGCTGGAAGTTTTCGCTGAGATAATGCAGGTCCTTGAAGGTCAACTCGGACTCGTCCAACTGCCCTTCCGAGAAGATGCCCTTGATGATGGTATCAATATGGCTCTTGATGCGCGCGGGCGTGGGATCGGTAAGCGTGCGGCTGGATGCCTCCACCGAGTCGGCCAGCATGAGGATGGCGGCTTCCTTGGTTTGCGGGCGCGGCCCCACATAGCTGTAGTCGGACTCTCTGGGCTTTTCGCCCATATTGATGGCTTTCTGGTAAAAGAAACGGACAAGCCGCGTACCGTGATGCTGGCTGATGATGTCCGCTATATCCTGCCCGAGCTTGTAGCGTTCGGCCAGTTCCGTCCCCTTTTTGACATGCGACAGCAAAATGAGCGCGCTCATGGAAGGCGCAAGCTTGTCGTGCTTGTTGGGGCCGCCGAACTGGTTTTCAATGAAATATTCGGGGTATGACAGCTTGCCCACGTCATGGTACAGGGCCGCCACCTTGCACAGCAGACTGTTGGCCCCTATGGCCTTGGCGCCCGCCTCCACCATGTTGGAGACAACCAGCGAGTGGTGATAGGTTCCGGGAACCGTGACCATAAGCTCCTGCATGAGCGGCTGCTCAAGGCTCATAAGCTCCATGAGACGGAAGCGTGTGCTGTAGCCGAAACTCAGCTCCAGTACCGGGCTGATGGCAAAAAGCAGAATAAGCGACAAAAGGCTGTTGATAGCCACGGCCGCAAGCTGCATGGGCAGCTCCGCCGGGGCTGTCTGCGAAAGCAGGGCCGTACCCAGCCAGATTAGCGATTGCCCGATGGTCAGAGGAATCACGCTCCACACCACGTCCTGACGGCTTTGCGCATTGGTCACAAGCCATGTTGCCAGCATGCCGCCCAGGAACTGGTACAGGAAGTAATAAAATCCTTCCTGAAACATGAGCATGGTAAAGAAAGACAGCAGAAGCCCCATGGTGCAGTAGCGCCTGGCCGCAAAAACCATTGCCACCAGCCCCACGGCCCCGGCCACGGGAAAGCCCAGGCTCAGCGTTTTAAGAAAAGTCACGCTGTCCAGACGCAGGCCGAGCACATAGACGATCTTGGCCCCGGCGCAGAAAAGCAGCAGCACCAGTGAAATGAGCAGCATGTCCTTGCAGCGCAGCGGCGTGCCGGGCTTGCCGCTGGGAGCCACAAAAAAGCCCACGGCCAGCAGCAGGGCGCAAATGAACGTTCCTGCGGCCGCGCACCAGTGCATGGGGTCTGAAGCGGATTTGTACAGGGTCTGCAGCTTTATCTGCTGTTCGCGGCTTACGCGCTCGCCTTTGCGCAGCAGCAGTTCACCCTTGAGAATCTGGTAATAGACGGGCTCCACCATTCCCATGACGGCGTTGCCGCGCTTTTGCGTGGACTCGCGGTTGAGCGTGAGCGAGGCGGGCATGGTGGCGGACAGCAGAATGTTGATGGCCCTGCGGGACTGCGGGTTCAGCGTGGGAACCTGACGGATGGCGGAAGAAACTTCTGCAAGAAAAGACTGCACATCCGGCAGGTTGGCAACCTCCGGACGCAACATTTCCGTATTATTGTCAAGATTGCGTATGATCACGCCGCTGCGGCCTACCCGCGCGGAACGGATGTCGCCCACAAGACCTTCGGCCATATGTTCGCGTATGCTGGGCAGCAGGGTCTTCAGCAGATACTCCTGCACTTCGGGCTGCGCCAGTTCGGGCAAAACCTCATCAGCCACGGGCGGCGTCAGCTCATCGGCCAGCCTTTGCAGGGGGCCTGCCTGGGTCCTGTAGTCCGTGCCATTATTAAGACTGCGTAAGACATCAATAATACGGTTCTGAAAAGCCACATACGGCTCAAGACTCAGATCGTAGACAGGAGGCTGAAGAAACAGCACCTGCTTGCGGCGGGCCTTGGTGGCCTGCGTGTCTTCCACCAGCAGGTCCCGGTCGGCAATCACGTCCGAATCAGCCACCTGCCCGGCCACATAGACCCTGGGAACAGCTTCGAAGTTGGCTCCCGCCAGAAGCGAAAGCGCCAGCAGAGTAAGAATGAGGGCCGCAAGCCCCCATCCGCAATGATGCCGCGCCCTCAGCGCCTGAACAAGCGCCAGAAAGCTAGCTGGTCTGGCCGTCTTTTTCTGCGTTATCATAAGCGTTTACTATGGCTCCCACCAGGGGATGGCGCACAACGTCCGCTTTGCTGAAGCGGTGTACGGCAAGACCCGGCACATGGGGAAGAATATTCAGCGCATGGATGAGGCCCGAACGCGGGCGCTGGCCGCCGGGCTGAACCGGCAGGTCGATCTGGGTGGTGTCGCCCGTAACCACCATGCGCGAACCGAAACCCATACGGGTGAGAAACATTTTCATCTGTTCCCGAGTGGTGTTCTGTGCTTCATCAAGAATTATGAACGCGTCATTCAGGGTGCGCCCGCGCATGAAGGCAAGGGGGGCGACCTCTATGGAGCCGACCTCCATCATGGAGGCCACCTTGGGCTGCGGCATCATGTCGTGCAGGGCGTCATACAGGGGCCGAAGGTACGGGTTTACCTTGTCCGCCAGATCGCCCGGCAAAAATCCGAGCCGCTCCCCGGCTTCCACCGCCGGGCGCGTAAGCACGATGCGCTTGACCTTGTGCTGCTGAAACATGGAAAGAGCCATTGCCACGGCCAGATAGGTCTTGCCTGTGCCTGCCGGTCCCACGGCAAATACCAGCTCATGACGCCGCAGGAGATCAAGATAGGTACGCTGCGATACATTGCGGGCGGTCACCGTTTTGCGGGGCGTGTTTACAAAAACCGCATCGCGAAAAATCTGGGCCAGATTCAGCCCGGGGTCAGCCCGGAGCATTTCATACGCCCGCGTTATGTCCTGTTGGCTCAGGACGGTTCCGCCGCCCAGCAGTTCATAAAGCTGCACAAAAACATTGCACAAAACCTGGCGCACATGCTCATCGGAACTTTCAATGAGAATGCTGGCTCCCCGGCTGGTGACGCGCGCTCCGCTGGCCGCAGCCAGCAAATCCAGGTGCGCGTTATGCGGCCCGAAGAGCTGATTTGCCAGGGCGGGGTCGTCGAATTCAACGGTTTCGAGCGTGGAAGAATGTACTGCCATGCTCGCTCTCTAGCCTATTTTATGTGGCCTGTCCATCTTGGGAACTGATTGCTTTATGACTATTTTTTCCAAACTGTTCGCTGAATAACATACTGAAGAACAAGGTAAAAAATTAACCATAAAAGCAATGGATCATATCTTGCATGAAATCTGGCGCAGATATTTTCAGAGCAATTTTTGCCGGGAGGACCCATGAGCGTATCCAGCGTCAACAACTATAACACTGCCATGCTGCAGTGGCAGAAACAGCAGCTCAAAACCACGGGCAACTCTTCCGGCAGCACGTCCAATTCCCTGAGCAAGCTGTTCAGCCCCGAAGTATCCATGACCAACCAGGTTGCCAGCATGGTGGAACTGACCAAGTATGCCATGGAATCTATGGGGGTTTCTGCTGACAGCCGGGTCACTTTCAATCAGATAACCAAATACCGCGAGCAACTGCTTGCGTCGTTCAATGAAAGTGTCAAAAAAGGGTTCGCGGCCACTGGCATCAGCAATCCCGATGACATCACCTTTACCCTGAACGCGGACGGCAGCCTGAGCGCGGCAAGTCCCAATGCCACAGACCAGAAAAATGCCCAGGCGTGGCTGGACGTCAACCCCTCGCTCGGCATGGAACTGCGTTCAAATCTGGCTGCCTCCGGCCTTGCCGAAAACAGCACCGTGAGCATGAAGCTGAGCGACACCGGCAATCTCAAGATCGTTAATACGGGCCAGGCCGCCATGCAGACCGCCCTTGACGCCAACAGCGAGCAGAGCGACAAGCTGCGCGCGGCCCTCGTCGGCATGGGGGTAAACCTCAGCTCGCCCATGACCTTTGCTCTCAACAACGAGGGCAAACTCGTGGTCAGCGGCGAACACGAGCATTCTGAAGAAATCAATAAATGGCTGGCCGAAAATACCGGCATGGCCGCAAGCCTGTCCGCCCAATTGAAAAAACAGGGTATAGACGCTTCCGCAGCCAGCCTCAGACTGGGAAAGACCGGCAATGTTCAGGCCGTTGTCAACAATGGCGAACTGGGCGACATACAGGCAATTCTGGACAAAAGCAGCCTGGGAGCCTCCCTTTCCAAAGGGCTGGGCAGCCTCGGCATTTCCCCCGACGTGCAGTTCACGCTTCAGACCAACGCCAACGGCAGCGTTACCGTTATCAGCGACAGCCCGGACCAGGCCAAGATACAGAAATTTTTTGACGACAACCCCGCGCTGGTAAAGCAATACCAGCAGATCGAGGCCCTTTCCGGCCTTGACGATGCCCGCAAGGCCATGCAGGCGTCACCGACTGAAATGCGCAAGCGCATACAAGTAGAATCCATGGCCGCCTGGTGGTCGGGGTCCGGCAACGCCAGCTCATATTTTGGAAACTACAGCAACGGAAACATGAGCGTTCTGGCAGGGCTTAATCTCAACATCTGACCGGCCCGCAGACACACCGTCTTTGACGCACAATATTTTCCACCCGGCGCCAGGCTTTCAGCCTGGCGCTTTTTTTCAGGGCGCTGGGGCAACTGCCTGCCACAGCGCGCGGCAAGGCTGAATACGCCAGCGACGACACCGGCGATCAGGAATAAATACACATAGTTTCAACACAATTTTCATAATTTGTTGACAAGGCGTTCATTATTTATAAAACTAATCAGGTTATACGGGGCGGTAACTTCCACATCTTTTCATCATAATGCCTTGCCTGACCTGAAGTTTTGGGGCAGGCTGCATCCCCGTACCAACAGTCCGGCCACAAGGCCATGCCACGCAACACGCTGCTCCGCCAGCGCGATGCAGGGGGCGTATTCTCATTTTTGCAGGGTACGCAGCCGCAAAAACGGCACGTTTCATGCGGCTGCCCATTGGCGCTCAGCGCGCGTTGCCGGGCAGACGGCCGAGAGCTTTCAAGGCACACAACTTTTCCCGCAAGGGATTTTTTGAGGACGTTTATCGAAACAAATCCAAAATGCTGCTCCCAAGACCACTTTTTAGGAGGAAACCATGACCCTGAAGAAAACCCTTTTGTCCGCCCTGGCGGCCCTGCTTTTTCTTGCCGCGGCCCAGACGGCTTCGCAGGCTGAAGAACTGACCGGAACGCTGAAAAAAATCAAGGAAACCGGCGTGATCACTGTGGGGCATCGGGAATCCTCCGTGCCATTTTCCTACTATGACCTGCAACAGAATGTCATAGGCTACTCGCAAGACTACTCCACCAAGATTGTTGAAGCTGTGAAAAAGCAGCTTAACATGCCCAACCTGAAAGTGCGTTTTGTGCCCATTACGTCGCAAAACCGCATTCCCCTGCTCCAGAACGGCACCTACGACTTCGAGTGTGGCTCTACCACCAACAATGCCGACCGTCAGCAGCAGGTCGATTTTTCCAACACGCTCTTCATCGTCGGCACACGCCTGCTGACCCACAAGGATTCGGGCATCAAGGATTTTGATGACCTTAAAGGCAAAAACGTTGCCGTCACCGCCGGAACCACGTCGGAAATGCTGCTGAACAAGATGAATGACGAGAAAAAGCTCGGCATCAGCATCATCAGCACCAAGGATCACGGCGATTCCTTCCGTACCGTTGAATCGGGCCGTGCCGTGGCCTTTTTTATTGACGACGCCCTGTTGGCCGGTGAACGCGCCAAGGCCAAAAAGCCCGAAGAATGGCTTATCGTCGGCACCCCGCAAAGCTTTGAAGCTTACGGCTGCATGGTGCGCAAGGGCGATGCCCCCTTCAAGAAACTGGCGGACGACGTCATTGCCGAACTGCAGTTGAACGGTGAAGCTGAAAAATCCTACACCCGCTGGTTCAAGCAGCCCATCCCCCCCAAGGGCATGAACATGAACTTTGACATGTCCGATGAAATGAAGACGCTTTTCAAGGCCCCCAACGACAAGGCCCTGAACTAACTGTTTCCGCATTACATGCGAAGCGCCGGCGGAGCACCCGCCGGCGCTTCGCCGTCAGACCAGCCCGCGCTACGAGGCACCATGAAACACGCATTATCTCTATGGATGGAATTTTCTGATGCAGGCTAACTGGAACTGGGGCATATTTTTTGAGCAAGCGCCGTTCGGAAACGTCACCTACCTTAACTGGTTGATAGACGGCTTTCTGACCACAGCGGCTCTTTTTGTCTGTGCCTGGATTGTGGCCTTCATTGTAGGTTCGTTTTTCGGCATTCTGCGCACCTTGCCCAACAGGACGCTGCGGACTGTGGGCGCCACCTATGTCGCCATTTTTCGTAACATTCCGCTTATCGTCCAGTTTTTCATCTGGTATCTGGCCGCGCCCGATCTTTTGCCCCGCGACGTCAGCGTATGGTTCAAGTCCGAGTTGAACCCCAACGCCCAGTTTTTCATTCTTTCAACCTGTGCGCTGGGCCTGTTTACGGGCGCGCGCGTATGCGAACAGGTGCGTTCGGGCATTCTGGCCCTGTCGCGGGGGCAGCGCTATGCCGGGCTGGCTCTGGGCCTTACCCTGCCGCAGACCTACGTTCACGTGCTGCTTCCCAACGCTTACCGTATCATCATACCGCCGTTGACCTCCGAAATGCTCAATATGGTCAAAAACACGGCTGTGGCCTCTACCATAGGACTTGTGGAACTGACCTCGCAGGCCAACCGCCTGCTTGAGTTTTCCGGTTTTGCCTATGAATCCTTCATCGCGGTCACACTGGCCTATGTGTTTTTGAACTTTATTGTCATGCGGGCCATGAGAGTGCTTGAAAAGAAAATGCGGCTGCCCTCCACCGGCATGGGAGGCAAAAATGCTTGATTTTGACTGGAGCATCATTGCACAAAGCCTGCCGCTGCTGCAAAAAGGCATTCTGGTAACGCTCAAGATAACAATCACGTCCATCATTCTGGGCATGGTGCTCGGCACGCTTCTGGCTGTGGCCCGCATTTCCATCTATGCGCCCTTGCGCTGGCTCGCCGCGGCCTACGTCAACTGCTTCCGCTCCATCCCTCTGGTCATGGTATTGCTGTGGTTCTATCTTATCGTTCCGCAATTTTTGACTAAATTTCTCAATCTTTCCCCTCTGACCGATATTCGCCTTGTTTCCGCCATGGTGGCCTTTACGGCTTTTGAGGCCGCCTATTATTCCGAAATCATACGTGCGGGCATGAACAGCGTCTCCAGAGGGCAAAACTACGCGGCCCTTGCCCTTGGCATGACCAAGTCGCAAACGCTCATCTATGTGATTCTGCCGCAGGCTTTTCGTGTTATGACGCCCCTGCTGCTCACGCAGGGCGTGATTTTGTTTCAGGACACGGCCCTTGTGTACATCATCGGCCTTGCGGATTTTTTCCGCACCGCCACCAACATAGGCAAGACCACCGGCTATGAAATAGAAATGGTGCTCTTTGCGGGCGCCGGCTACTTTGTGGTCTGTTTCTGCGCTTCCCTGGCCGTAACCGTGGTAAAAAAGAGACTCAAGCTATGAACATACCTACCGAAGAAGCAATGATCGTCCTGAACAACGTATCCAAGTGGTACGGCGACTTTAACGTGCTGCGCGACTGCACCACCAGCATCCACAAAGGCGAGGTGGTGGTGGTGTGCGGGCCTTCCGGTTCGGGCAAGTCCACGCTGATCAAGACCGTCAACGGCCTTGAGCCTGTGCAGGCCGGACAGATCTTCGTCAACGGCACCGAGGTCACCGGCAAGAGCACAAACCTTGCCTCGCTGCGCAGCCGTGTCGGCATGGTTTTTCAACACTTTGAGCTTTTTCCGCACCTGAACATCATTCACAACCTGGTTCTGGCCCAGGAAAAAGTGCTTAAAAGAAATCATGAAGAAGCCAGAGAAAAGGCCCTTACCCTTCTGAGCCGCGTGGGCCTTGACCAGCACACGGAAAAATACCCAGCCCAGCTTTCCGGCGGGCAGCAACAGCGCGTTGCCATAGCACGCGCCCTGTGCATGGACCCGGTCGCCATGCTTTTTGACGAACCGACGTCGGCCCTTGATCCTGAAATGATCAACGAAGTGCTGGATGTTATGGTCGAGCTTGCCTATGAGGGCATGACCATGATGGTAGTGACGCACGAGATGGGCTTTGCCCGCAAGGTTGCCCATCGGGTGCTCTTTATGGAAGAGGGCCTTATTCTTGAAGACACCCCCAAAGAACAGTTCTTTGACAGCCCGCAGACCCAGCGCGCCAAAGATTTTCTTGCCAGCATCATTTCCCATTGATGGTTGAACGGCAGCCAAGCTGTCCAAAATACTGATGCCCGCCCCGCACGGGGCGAGGCTGCAACAGTTGAAGGCCGCCCCTATGGGCGGCCTTTCACGTTCATGCCTGCGGGGCAAAATTCTGGGAGATTCAGAGAGGCGGATAACGTACGGTATTTTTCGCACATTCCAAAAATGGAAGTAGCCCTTCATGTCGGTTAGGTTTGGTTATGACCAAACAACCACCAAACCAGCATGAGGGCTACAAATGAAAGCTACCAAGGAGCACGGGAAAAAGAAAGTTCCGGTTGTCGTCGTAGATGAGCAGGAGTTGCGATCGCAAGTGTCCGAGGTTGTGCGACAAAGCGTTGAGGAGACATTGAACGGCTTGCTTGATGCCGAAGCGGATGCCTTGTGCC
>NZ_JBAIYW010000466.1:0-8660 GCF_036763055.1 Desulfovibrio sp. 1214_IL3152
TGCCGAGCACGCTCATGAACCGTTTGCTTTCGGCTATATGCCCAACGGCGGATTTGCCTGGGCGCGGGAAAAGCTGGCTGACTACCTGAGCCGCGAACAGGGCGTAACCCTGACGGCGGAAGACGTGATCCTGGGCTGCGGCGCGGCTGGCGTGCTCAACGCCTTTTTGCGCGCCGTGCTCAATCCCGGCGAAGAAATGCTGGCCTTTGCTCCCTATTTTGTGGAGTACGGTTTTTACGTGTCCAACCACGGCGGCGTGTTCAAGGCCGTGCAAAGCAAAAAAGACACCTTTGCGCCTGATCTGGACGCGCTTGAAGCCGCCATCAGCGAAAAGACCCGCGTGGTGCTCATCAACTCGCCCCACAACCCCACGGGTGTGGTCTACAAGCGCAAGGAAATAGCGGCCATTGCCGATCTGCTGCTCAACAAGAGCCAGGAATACGGCAAGCCGATCTGGCTGATAGCTGACGAACCCTACCGCTTTCTGGCCTATGACGGCGCAGAGGTTCCTTCGGTGCTGCCCCTCTACCCATACGCCATTGCCATCAGTTCTTTTTCAAAAAGCCTTTCCCTGCCGGGCGAACGCCTGGGCTACGCCGCGGTTTCGCCCAAGCTGCCCGCAGAAGAAAAGAAGCTGCTCATGGCCGCCCTTACCCTCACCACCCGCATTCTGGGCTTTGTCAATCCGCCCGTGGTGGGCCAGCACATCATGGCCGCAGCCCTGGGGAGCCAGGTGGACCTTGAGGTCTACGCCGCCCGCCGCAAGGCCATGGCCGAAGTGCTTGAACAGGCCGGCTACGAATTCCAGATGCCCTCCGGAGCCTTTTACTTCTTCCCCAAGGCTCCCGGCGGCGACGACGTGGCCTTTGTGAACGCCCTGCTTGAAGAGCGTGTGCTGGCAGTGCCCGGCACGGGCTTCGGCTGCCCGGGGCATTTCCGTCTGGCCTTCTGCGTGGACGAAAGCGTCATCCGCAATTCGGCCGAAGGCTTTGCCAAGGCCCGCGCTACCGTAGAATAGCGCAATTTACGAATGAAATGCGCTAGACCGTGTCGTCACGAGCGCCTTTCCCGGTATCTCTGCGTCGAACTTCGCCTTTTATTCCGGTCGAGTACCATAAGGGTACACTCCCTGCATAAAAGGCTCGTTCTCCTTGATATACCAAGGAAATTTATCTCGTGACGACACTGCCTAACTGCCCGGCAAGGATTTTCAGAAAAATCCCTGCCACAAAATACGAACAGGCAGCCCCGGATGACACGGGTACAAGCGCGCAGACCGCGACGAGAGATGACGGGCCGCGACGTGAGACAACGGGCCGGACGACGGCACGGGATGACACGGCCCAAATGACCGGCCCAATGGAGCCTTTATGACAAACAGAATGCAAAACAGCGCATCCCGCCGTTTTTTCTGCGCCCTTGCCCTGACCGTCCTTGTCATGCTTGCGGCACTGCCCGCAGCCGCCAGGGACATAAGCGTGCAGGACGCGGCTGAGCTGCTGAAAAACCCGCCGCAGGGACTGATTATCGTAGACGTGCGCACCCCCGCCGAGTTTCGCGATGGGCATCTGCCCGGCGCTGTAAACATTGACTATTTCGGCGGGCCGTTTGAAACGCAGATCGCCGCCCTGCCCAAGGATGCTCCGGTGCTGCTCTACTGCCGTACGGGCAACCGTTCCGCCGGAGCCTACACCAGCATGCAGCAGGCGGGGATCGGGAATATTTTGCACATGAACGAAGGCATCAGTGTCTGGCAACAGCGCGGATTGCCTGTGGAAAAATAAATCCACAGTTCTGGCACATTCTCTGCAGTATAAGGGGCGGGGAGGAATGTTTTTCCTCCACCGCCCCTATTTTTATGGAGGCCAGCGTGAACTCGTCACTTTATATAGGCGCTACGGGCATGAAAGGCTTGGCGGAAGGCATGAATGTCACCACCAACAACCTCGCCAACGTCAGCACCATCGGCTACAAGCAGCAGGGCATTCTCTTTTCCGATATTTTTTACGCCCAGCAGGGCGGTATGGGAAACTGGTGGAATGCGCAGGACAACTCGCGTGTAGCGCTCGGTCAGGTGGGCATGGGCCTGCAGGTGGAGTCTGTACGCACGCTTTTCGGCCAGGGGGCGCTTGAGACCAGCAATACGGTCACAGACATGGCGATCAGCGGCAAAGGCTTTTTTCAGGTGACGGACGGCGTGGACCTCTACTATACCCGTGCCGGAGACTTTCGCCCCGACAAGGACGGGGTTCTGCGCACCCCTTCGGGCCTGGCCCTCAACGGCTACAAATACAATGTCGACGGAAGCAAAGGCGGTCTGCAGCAGGTCACCATAGACAAGTTCGCCACCATGCCCTCAAAAAGCACCACGTCTGTGGACATGCGTTTCAACCTTGGGCTGGAAACGCCAAGCAGCACCGATGCGGCCGATCCCTATTTTACCATGCTGAATTCCTACGACGCCAACAACGCGCCGCCTCTTTCCAACCTGGCCTACGGCTATGCCCAGAACATCACCCTGTATGGCGAAAACGGCAGCCAGCAACAGGCCACCATCTATTTTGACGCGGCCCCGAGCGACCGCCCCGGCAGCGTGGTGCAGTACCTCATAGCCACAGGCAACACCCCCAAGGATGAAAACGGAGTTGCGCCAGGCACAGGCGCCCTGATGACCGGAACCCTGACCTTTGACGCCAAGGGGCAGCTGACCGACATGACGGCCTTTACCCCTTCCGTTGCGGACAGCAAAAACCTGACGGACTGGGTTCCCTCCGCCCTGTCGGACGGCGGCCTGCCGCAGATGACGGTCAACGGCGTGGGGACAACGGTGAACCTCGGCATCAGTGCCGCCGGAGGCTGGCAGAATGCCCCGGCCAATGCAGCTGCCGTGGGCGCCGTGCAGAATTCGCTGGGCGGCATGGGGCAGGACGCCACAGTGGCCGTTGACGCCACCACCAACTACAAAGGGTCTTCACCGGTCACGCGGCGCAACGTCCAGAACGGCTATCCCGAAGGTTTTTTGAGCAATATCAGCATTTCCGCCGACGGAAACGTGGTCGGGCTTTTTTCCAACAACCAGAGCATGAACCTGTGGCAGATTCCCGTGTGCCGCTTTACAAGCGAAGACGGCCTGCGGCGCGAGGGGTACAACATGTTCAGCGCCACCGAGGATGCCGGCCAGATGGACATGGGCGTGGCAGGAACCGAAAACTACGGAACCATACGCGCCTACAATATTGAAAACTCCAATGTGGACATGGCGACGGAGATGACCAATATGATCATCACCCAGCGCGGCTTTCAGTCCAACAGCAAGGTGGTCACCACTGCCGACCAGATGCTGCAAAAGGCCGTGGAACTGAAGCGCTAAGCAACAGCTTCTTCTTGAAACAGACTCTGGGCACGTTGCCGCAACACGGCAACGCGCCCTTTTTTCATAATCTGCCCTGCCCCTGGAGCAGTTTCACTTTAGAGCAATTTCAAAGAGAAATTGCTCTAAAATTGCTCTACGCAGAAGCCAGCCGAAAAAATTCCTCGGGTTGCAAAATCACCACCGCGTTGCCCTCAAAGGGGCCAAAAAGTCCTTCCTCTTCCTGCTGCTTCAGCACCTTGTACAAAGAAACTCTATGTACCCCAAGCAGACTTGCCATCTCCTGCCGCGAGATACCCAGATTCGCGGTAAGGGGGTGGCTGTCCGGCTCCAGATGCTGCGCCATGAACTTGCACACCCGCACCAGCAGATTGTCCACATACAGGGAAGAAGCCTGGTTGGACAGTATCCGCAGCTTGCGCGACATGGAAAGCAGCAGGTTTGAGATCAGGTCGGGCCGCTCCCGGCTGATCGTCTCAAAGCTCTCTTTTGAAAAACCGTAGACCACGCAATCAGTGGCACATGTGAAGAAACTCTCCAACGGCATGGGATCAAGAAAGGGCGTTTCCCCAAAGATGCACCCTTCATGAATGTACCAGAGAATCTTTTCCATACCTTCAAGGCTTTGATGCGTAAGCCTTACACGGCCTTTCTCCAGAAAATAAAGACGATTGCGAAACTGAACCTCATGCCCCTTGGGCCAGGCAAAGCGGCGTGCAAGATACAGCACCGACCGCCAGGGGGCGTTCATGCCCTTCATCTCTTTGAAGGCCCAGTTGCGACTGCCCTTGATGCTTACCTCAACTGTTTGTTTTTCCATGATATCATCTCCAAAACGCGACGTCCGTTCCACGACGCGTGCCTGCCCGGAAAATTTATTGTGAAAAATGTTGCATACGGAACACGCCCTCAGCCTGCCTGCCGCTACCCTGATTCTGCAACACACAAAAATTTTATCCACATGGAAAAAAGGCGAACTGCCATTTCGCCTTTCTAAACATCAAGGAGGATACATCATGGGTCACCCGACAATTTATCCCACAGGAGTCACCCTGTTCAACCCAGAAAAATGCTGGGGCGGCTTCACCATTTTTCAGGCTCAGGAAGTCGGTGCAGTTCTTATGGATATGAATGGCCGCGAGGTCAATGTCTGGAAGGGCGTTCACGGCATGCCCAACAAAATTCTTCCCGGCGGCTATCTTGTTACCAGCCGTGGTCGCCGCAGTGGCAAATACAGTGTGCAGGACGGGCTTGACATTGTCCAGACCGATTGGGACGGCAATATCGTCTGGAAATTCGACCGTAACGAGTTTATTGAGGATCCCGGCACTGAAGGCCGCTGGATGGCACGCTACCACCACGACTTCCAGCGCGAAGGCAACCCTGTGGGTTATTTCACGCCGGGCATGGAGCCCAAGGCTCTGGAAGGCAACACCCTGGTGCTCTGCCACCGCAACGCCCGCAATGCCGCCATCAGCGACAAGCTGTTGCTGGACGACCTTATTCTTGAGGTCGACTGGAATGGCGAAATCCTCTGGGAATGGTGCTGCAACGAGCACTTTGACGAAATGGGCTTCAGAGAAGGCCCCAAGAACACGCTGGCGCGCAACCCCAACTACCGGCCCACGCAGCCCGAAGGCATGGGCGACTGGATACACATCAACTCCATGTCCGCCCTTGGTCCCAACAAGTGGTACGACGCGGGCGACGAGCGCTTCCATCCCGACAACATCATTGTGGACGGGCGCGAAGCCAACATCATCTTCATTATCAGCAAAAAGACCGGCAAGATCACCTGGAAGCTCGGCCCGGACTACGACAGCTCGCCCGAACTCAGGGCCATCGGCTGGATCATCGGCCAGCACCATGCCCACATGATTCCCCGCGGCCTGCCCGGCGAAGGCAACATTCTTATTTTCGACAACGGCGGATGGGGCGGCTACGACGTGCCCAACCCCGGCGCGCCCACGGGCGTCAAGGCGGCCCTGCGCGACCATTCGCGCGTGCTGGAAATTGACCCCGTGAGCCTCAAGATTGTCTGGCAGTACACGCCCAAGGAAGCAGGCTTTCTTGAGCCGATGGACAGCAACCGCTTCTACAGCCCCTTCATCAGCGGCATGCAGCGCCTGCCCAACGGCAACACCCTCATTACGGAAGGTTCGGACGGCCGCGTTTTTGAAGTCACCCGGGATCATGAAATCGTGTGGGAATTCATTTCGCCCTACTGGGGCAAGCATGTGCCCATGAACATGACCTATCGCGCCTACCGCGTGCCCTATGAATGGGTTCCCCAGGTGGAAAAACCCGTGGAAAAGGCCATTGCGCCCCTGGACGTCACCACCTTCCGCGTGCCGGGCGCAGCCGCAGCCGGAGACCGTGACAAAGAGGTCACCGTGGAAGGCTGCCAGCCGTATGAAGGCAGCAATGCCCTGTGCGTAGCCTCGGTGGAAGACCCCTCCGGCAACTAGAGCAGATTAACTTTGAGAATATACATTCTCAAAGTTTAAGGCACGCTCACTTCGGCGTTTAACCGCGCAGATAAACTGCGCTTACGCCTCCGTAGCGAACGTCTGCTCACGCAGCCGTCCGAGCAATTTAAAAGTTAAATTGCTCTAACCAACCCTCCACATCCCGCCCCGGTTTGCCGGCCGGGGCGGGATAAAGTCCGGACCCTCACGAGGACGCCATGTTTGTTAAAACTTCCGACCTTACACCGGCCATGCTGGCAAAATGGGCATTCAGCCTCGTTCTGCCGCTTGCCGTCTATTTCGTCATGCCCCGCAGCGAAGCATTTACCGACCCCATGGCGGCCTTTCTGGCCGTTACCCTGTGGGCCGTCATTGCCTGGGCCGTGGACAGCATGAACGAAGTGGCCGTGGGTATTGTTCTGCCCATCCTGTACACCCTTTTTTGCGGCTTGAGCCAGAAGGTCGTTTTCGGCCCGTGGCTTTCCGAAGTCCCCATTATTGTCATAGGCGGCTTCACGCTCGGCAAGATCATTCAGGAAACGGGGCTGGGCAAGCGTATCGCCCTCACCTGCGTCAAGCTCACAGGCGGCAGCTTTGCCGGGGCCCTGGCGGGCATCACTCTGGCGGCGGCCATCATCTCGCCGCTGGTTCCTTCCATTATGGGCAAGGCCGCCATCATCTGCGCGGTGTCCCTGTCCCTCTGCGATGCGCTGGACTTCAAGCCCAAAAGCCGTGAAGCCACGGCCGTGGTGCTGGCTGCCTGCCTGGCTGTCGGCTCCACAAAGCTTGCCTACCTCACGGGCGCGGGCGACCTTGTGATGGGCATGGGCATTGTGGACAAGGTTATGGGAACCCAGACCACATGGATGGAATACGCAAAGTTCAACTTTGTTCCGGCCATGCTGTATACCCTCATGTCGCTGGGGCTGGTGCTGCTGGTGCTGCGCACCAGCGTTGACAAGCAAAGCCTTTGCCGGGCCGTGCGTGAAAAACACGCGGAGCTTGGCAGCATGAGCGACGAGCAGCGCCGTGCCCTGGTGCTGCTGTGCGGCACGCTGGTGCTGCTTTCCACCGACTCGCTGCACCACCTGAGCGCGGGAACCGTGCTGGTGCTTGTGACAGGCATAGCCTTTTTGCCGGGCGTGAGCCTCATGAACGGCAAACGCATCAGTGCCATCAACTTCGCGCCGCTTTTCTTCATCATGGGCTGCATGGCCATCGGCAGTGCCGGGGGCTTTCTCAAGGTCACCCAGTGGCTGGCGGGACTTGTTTTGCCGCTGTTCAGCGAAACGGGAACAACCCTCGCCACCGTATGCTCCTACGTTGTAGGCGTGGCCATGAACTTTCTGCTCACGCCGCTGGCGGCCACCTCTACCCTTTCGGCCCCCATTACCGAGCTTGGCGTACAGATGGGCATTGACCCCAGGCTGCTCTACTTTTCCTTTCAGTACGGCCTGGACAACCTGCTCTTTCCCTACGAGTACGCCCTGTACCTTTATTTTTACAGCAGCGGCTACATCCGGTTCAGGGACATGCTTGTGGTCATGGCCCTGCGCATGCTCCTGACAGGACTTTTTGTGGCAGCCATCGCCATGCCCTACTGGCGCATGGTTGGCTAGACAGTGTCGTCACGAGCGCCTTTCCCGGTATCTCTGCGTCGAACTTCGCCTTTTATTCCGGTCGAGTACCATAAGAGTACACTCCCTGCATAAAAGGCTCGTTCTCCTTGATATACCAAGCAAATTCATCTCGTGACGACACTGTCTAGAGCAGATTAACTTTGAGAATGTACATTCTCAAAGTTTAAGACACGCATCGCTTCGATGCTTAACCGCGCAAATAAATAGCTCTGCTGTCTTCGCGGCAGTCGTTGGCGAGCCTGCGAGCCTTACGAATGGCGACAGCGATTGTATGGAAACAGGCCGATCGTTACACATGCTGTCTGCAAGCATAGTTTCCTGCGTTACAACTCCTGAAGCATCCGTAACTTCCTTTGTCGTAACGGCTGAAGCTGCGCTCACGCCTCCGTAGCGGGCGTCTGCTCCCGCAGCCGCCAGAGCAATTTCAAGATGAAATTGCTCCGGAGCCGTTTACGAATGAAATGAATTACCTGCTCTGCAGGGATTTTCCTGAAAATCCTTGCCACGAAATGCGAACAGGCAGGCTTTTACCTGCCGTAGGCGAGCATTTCAAAAGTTAAATACTCTAATGGCCCGTTTCAGACTACGTGCGTATCAGGCGCGGTTGGCCTGAAACGGGCCATTAGAGCAAATTGACTTTGAGAATATCTGCTCTCATGGTTTATCTGCTCCCAAATCAAGCGGCTCCGGCCTTCGGCAGCCGGGGCGCGCCGCCAGAGGCTTGCTTTCCCTGCCGTATTGGTTAACTCTGCCCCACATGTATGCCAGCATTGCTCTTCTGAGTCCTCCTTATGCCACCTTGAGCTACGCCTTGCCGCCTGAATTCCCACAGGATTTCTGGCAGCCCGGTCTGCGTGTGGCCGTACCGCTGGGCAGGGGAGACAAGGCCGCTCTGCGCGCCGGCATTCTGCTTGAGACCAGCACCCACATTGATCTGCCCAAGGGAGTGGCCTGCAAAAGCGTTTGCTGGCCGCTGGAAGAAAAGGCCGTTCTCACGCCCGAACTTCTGGCCCTGGCACAGGACCTTGCGCTGCGTCAGGCCCTCAGTCCCGGACATATTCTGGGGCATGTACTGCCGCAGGGCCTGCGGCTTACCCGCGTGCGCCTGCGCCTGCTCCACGAAAAAGGGGCAGCATCGTGGCCTTTGGCCCGCATTCGCGGGGCTGATGCGGCCACAAGGAA
>NZ_JBAIYW010000609.1:0-8544 GCF_036763055.1 Desulfovibrio sp. 1214_IL3152
CAGCGCCGCCTGGAGCGGCAGCTGCGCCTGTTCACCGCGCGACGTCAGGACTACGGCCTTGTTAACGGGGCGGCCATGCTGCTCCACTGGCCCAGCATGGAAGTGCGCGCTCTTGTCGGTTCCGCGGATTTTTTCAATGCCGACATTATGGGGCAGGTGGACGGAACCAGGGCGCGCCGTTCGCCGGGTTCCACACTCAAGCCTTTCATTTATGCCCTTGGCCTGGACCAGGGTCTGATCCATCCCTTGACCTTGCTGGCCGATACGCCACGCAGTTTTTCGGGCTATGATCCTGAAAACTATGACGGCAGTTTTCGAGGCCCTGTCAGTGCCGGTGAAGCTTTGAGAGCCAGCCGCAACGTGCCTGCCATTGCCCTGGCCGCGCGTTTGAAGCAGCCCGGATTTTATGATTTTTTGAGCAGGGCCGGAGTGAAATTCGCATCCGGCGAAGATCATTACGGTTTGAGCCTCGTGCTTGGCGGGGCGGAAGTGAGCATGCGCGAACTGGCCGGACTTTATGCCATGCTTGCCAATAAAGGGATCTGGCGTCCCTTGCGCGTGCGGCAAGACGACGGACATACGGAAACGGCCCTGCCCCTGCTGTCGCCGGAAGCGTCTTATGTAACCCTTGCCATGCTGGAGGACGGCAATCCGGACCGTCTTGTGCGCTCGCAGGGGGGGACCGTGCTGCCTTTGCGGCTCAAAACAGGCACGTCCAACGGTTTTCGCGATGCGTGGGCCGCAGGCATTGTGGGGCCGTACGTGCTTGTGGTGTGGCTTGGCAATTTTGACAACAAGCCCAATCCGTTGTTTGTGGGCGGCATCAGCGCCGTGCCGTTGTTTACGCAGATAGCGCGGGATCTTGCAATGGCAGAGCCGCTGCGGGATTACCAGGCCGAGCCTGCGCACGGCCTTAATCTGGAGCGTGTGGAAGTTTGCGCCGCCACAGGAGACCTGGATACGTCCCTGTGCGAGGACACGGCAAAGACGTGGTTTATACCGGGGGTGTCGCCCCTGGCTTCTTCCGGCGTATTTCGCCCGATACTTATCGACAGGGAAACGGGCCTGCGGGCCTGCCTGCCGCAAGCAGGCCGCACCGAGACGCGCATATGGGAGTTCTGGCCCACGGACATGGCGCAGATGTTTGCGCGGGCCGGAATGCCCAAGCCCGAGCCGCCGCCTTTTGCCCCTGAATGCGGGCCGGAAAATATGGTTACGGGAGAAGCCCCGCGCATCGTGCAGCCCAAGGACGGTCTGACGTATAAGTTGAGCCTGAGCAGCCGGGGGCATGAAAATATGGTTTTTATGGCCCACGCCGATGCCGGGGTGAAAATCCTGCACTGGTTTGTCAATGGCCGCTATCTGGGAAAAGGAACGCCGGGCGAGGCTTTTTTGTGGCAGGCTGTGCCGGGAGATATTGAGGTGCGCGTGGTGGATGATGCGGGCCGCGCCGGAAAAAAACGTGTGCGCGTGCGCGCAGACCACTAGATATAGATATGCTGTTCCAACAGTTTGTTCGCCTTCCTTAAAACGGCAACGTGGGGAACAGCAGAGAACAGCAAAACGGCTGAGGAGGAGGCAATAGCCTGCTGAAGTGTTACGGCCGAAGGCTGCTTCAGAAGCGTCTTTTCCGCAGAATATTGGCCCATTGCTGGTGGAGTGGTGTTTCTTGCACTGCCCTGACAGCAACGGGCCTTTTTGTGCTCAGCGCGCAGGGCTGCCTTAAGAAATGCTTCGGTTGTGCGCCTGTGTTGAAAAAACACCGTACCCTTCAGGGACGTTGTGCGCGGAGCCACGTGCGGCCTGAAATTCAGGCAATGCAGTTGAAAGTTCTTGTGATATGCGTCTTTTTGCGCAGACAGGCTGCCTGTCTGCGCAAGCCTCGAGGAGAAATCTTTATTGCGCGGATTTTTTAGGCTGACGGACAAAGTAGCCCACGATGCCGAAAACGCAGGCCGGCACTATCCAGCTCAGTCCGGCGGAACCAAAGGGAAGGTGACCTGTGATATCCAGGGGCAGGCCCCACTCTTCCAGTACGCTCAGGCCGCTGGCAAGAAGCGCCCCCGCCGTGGCGAAACGGAAGATATTGTCATTGTCGATATGACGGTCAAAAAGGGAAAGCACAATGACCGCCAGTGTTCCCGGGTATAAAAAAGTCAGAATGGGAGCGGCAAAAGCAATGATGTTGTCAAGACCGAAGTTGGAAACAACCATGCTGAAAAGGCCGGTTCCCACCACAATTTTTTTGTAGCTGAGCCGTCCCTTGCTGAAGCGCGATATGAAGGTGCCGGTGGTTCCGATCAGGGCTACGGAGGTCGCCATGCAGGCCACGGTTACAATGCTTGCCAGCAGAATGGTGCTCGCGCTGCCAAAAAGCCTGCCCACCAGAAGGGTGACCAGCGCGCCTTTTTCCGTTTCCACCGGATAATACGTGGACCCCGTGGCCCCAAGGTAGCAAAGCCCGCAATAGATGACGAAAAGCAGCGCACCGGCCACGAGGCTTGCTATGCCCACGGACAGCGCCTTTTGCCTGCCTGTCTCGTAGCCTTTGCCCTTCAGGGCGTTTACTATGATAAGGCCGAAAACCAGGGCCGCCATAACGTCCAGCGTCTGATAGCCGGAAAGGATGCTGTGCCAGGCTACATTATCGTCACGAACGATGTCGCTTACCGGCCCGATGGGTACAAAAAAGGCCGCAGCCACGATAAGCAGAAAGCCCCCGATTTTTATGGGCGAAAGATAGCGGGCAATAACATCCACCATGTTGGACTCCCGGAAGGCCAGCAGGGTGGATATACCGAAAAACACCACGGAATAAAGTATTTTGGCCGCGCTGACGCCTTTGGAGGAATAGCCCAGGGGTGCAAAGGAAATGGCAAATGCCGTGGCCCCTGTGCGGGGGATGGCGAGCAGGGGGCCGATGCAGAGAATGATGGCGCACATCATAAGCATGGCCGCCGTAGGCCCCAGCCTGTGCATGATGCCTTCTTCATTATCAATGCATGAAGAGGCCAGCATGGCGTAGATGGCAAGCAGGGCCAGGCCCACGTCTGCCATATAATAACAGATAAATCCCAAAAACCATTCCGGGCCGGCAGTGAAACCGATGTAGGGCGGAAAAACTACGTTTCCAGCACCAAAAAGCATGGAAAACAACGCAGCGCCGACAATAAAAGAATCGCGTACCAGGGAAGATTTCATCAAAAATGCTCGCAGATTCGTGCTTTGGTGAAAGATAGCGCCGCAGTGTAAAAAAATAGCATCAATGAAAACAGGGCTGTCCGTAATCAGTTTCTTGAAGCGGCCCGCCAGAGATAGCAGAAGTCGGGAAGTCACGCCAGCCTTGATGCAATGCTAAAGCGTGTTGCAAATAAAAAACGTTTCCCGCTATGCCCCTCTGGCAAGCTCTCCTATATTCTTTACATGTTTCCAATCAGGGTAGACAACGGTATAAAGGCTGCCTGGGCTGAACGCTGCAATCTTGTACGTGGTGTTTTGCAGTTGGCGGGAAAACGTTTTTATGGTTTTCTTTTCAAGAAAAAAGCGGTTCACGACATCTTTTTACACTGTCCGGCGCAGTAGAAACGGGGGTTTTCATCATGAGCGGCAGTCTGCACACGGTTTTTTTCAGCCCGACCCACAGCAGCAAAAGGATTGCGCGGGCCGTGGCTGCTGTTATGGCCCGGAGTATCGGCAAACCCGCCGTTGAACATGATCTGACGTTTCCTGACGGCCGCAAGGAAAAGCTGTCTTGCGATGCGGACGATACTTTGCTTCTGGCGTTTCCGGTCTATGCCGGGCGCGTGCCGCGCCTGCTGATGGAGTTTCTGGCCGGACTTACGGGAAGGGGCGGCGCGGCCGTTCCGGTGGCCGTGTACGGTAACCGCCATTATGACGATGCGCTTCTGGAAGCAGTGGACATACTGCGAAAGCAGGGTTTTACCGTGCCTGCTGCGGCAACATTTGTAGCCGAGCACAGCCTGACGCCCAAGGTCGGCACAGGCCGTCCGGATGAACAGGATATGGCCGTTGTTCGGGGTTTTGCCGAAGACGCGGCGGCTGTCGTGCTTTCCGATTGCTGTGACACCGTGGCTGTACCCGGCAAGCGGCCGTACAGGGATGTGCCGCCTGCTGCGGATATACGGCCTCAAACCGCGGAAAGCTGTACGCAATGCATGCTTTGCGCAAGCAATTGTCCGATGCAGGTCATCAGTTTTGACGATGCCACAAAGGTCAGCCAGGGCTGTATCCGTTGTTGCGCCTGCGTCAGGTCCTGTCCGGAGGGTGCAAAATATTTTGATCAGGAGCCGGTGCTGAACATTGTGAGCATGCTGGAAAAGAACTGCACGAACAGGCGGGAACCGGAGTTGTTTGTCGTCCCATAACCGTGGCATTTTGCCGTTGAAAAGATTCGGGCGGCTGGCGGCACAAGCGTCCGACGGTGCAGACAGGCAGAGCGGGTAAACAGGTCATGTTTACCCGCTCTGTATTTTGCACGGAGATCTGAAAATGGCGTGGGCGGTAGTGTATCTTTATACGAAAAAACGCGTTTGCGCCTTCATGGCAAGCGCCTGCCCGCTCAGTCGCCAGAGCAATTTCAAAGTGAAAATGCCCTAAAGCGGCTCATCCACGATTTTGTCCATGTCGATCATGGCTCCGATGTTGCCGGACGCAAAGCCCGTGAGCAGCATGTTGGTCAGTTCGCTGTCATAGCGTGGGTCGCCCGCCAGTTCCTTTGTTGCCTCAAGAGGTTCTTTGGCCTGGCTGTAAGGCCTGTCGCAGATCATGGCCGCAAAGGAGTCGGCAACGGCGGTAATTCGGCCCACACGGCTTATCTGGCTGCCCTTGAGGCGTTGGGGATAGCCCGAACCGTCCATACGTTCGTGGTGTTCGTAGCAGGCCCGCACAAGCTCTTCAAAACTCATTTCCAGCTTGTGCATAAGCTTGACGCCCAAAAGGGGGTGGGGCAGCAGTTTTTCTTTTTCTTCGGCCTTGAGCGGGCCTGGCTTGCTGAGCAGAAAGGCGGGAACCTTGCTCATGCCCACATCATGCAGCAAAAAGGCCAGGGCAACGCGGTCAAGGTCCTTGCGGCGGTATTCTCCGCTTGTCTGCATCCACAGCCAGAGGCCCACGCTCATGGTGTTGATGGCGTGCCGCGCCATCTGATGCTTGCGAAACAGGCGGCGCATGAAGGTGTTGATGCGGTGCTTGTCTGCCCAAAGGTATTCCGTGATCACCATAACGTCGCGGTACAACGGTTCAAGCAGGGCCTTTATGGGCTGGCTGATGAACTCCGTATAGCGGAGAAAAAGCGCGCGGATGCAGATGTCCGTAATTTCCGCTTCCTTGAGGTTTTTATCCTGCAGCACAAGGTCAAGCTGTTTGACAATGTGGCGCGAATAGATGTGGTGGTCAGAACGCGACACAAAAAGATCGCCCTCGGCACACAGCGACGCCAGCTCTTCAACCTGTTCGTTGGTCAGGCGCGTTTCCTTTTTGCAATAAGGGGCGAGCACCATGATGTCTTCACGAAAGCTGAAAAGATCCACAGGAGGCCGGTACTTGGGAAAGCTGGAAAGTATTTCGCCGCTTATCTGGTAATATTCCTCGTTGATGTTCTGAGGAATCTCTCGTGCTTCCCGTGCTTGCTCGGCCATGGGCTATTTCCAGTATATTTTAACAAGGTTGGTGCCACGCGGGGTGGAGGAGGAGCCTTTGACCTGCCCTGCTGTTATCACCGCGCAGTCGTCAGCCACAAAGTCTTCACTGTTATGGATGAACTGCTCGGCCCTGATGAGGTGGCTGGGCTCTTCCTGCGGGCGGTCGATGAACACCGGCTTGACGCCCCACACAAAGTTGAGAGCCTTGACGGTCACCGGGTCCGGAGTGAGCGCGTAGATCTGCTGAGGTGGGCGCCTTGCAGAAACCTGGCGTGCCGAACTGCCGGAAAGGCTGTGGGACACGATGGCCTTGGCTCCGGCCTTGTTTGCCAGCAGGCAGGCCGAGTAGGCAAGGAATTCCGGTATGCCCTTATCGGCATCGGGTTCTTCAAGAGTATGGTTGAGCAGCAGCAGCTTTTCGGCTTCATCGGTGATGCGTCTCATGTAGCGCACCGTGTCCACGGGAAAACTGCCCATGGCGGTTTCTTCAGAAAGCATCACGCAGTCGGCCCCGTCCAGTACGGCGTTGGCAACGTCCGTGGTTTCCGCTCTTGTGGGGGCGGGGCTGTTCACCATAGAGAGCAGCATCTGCGTGGCTACAATGACAGGCTTTGAAGCCTTGTTGCAGGCGCTGATAATGCGCTTCTGCAGTGCAGGCAGCAGCGGCAGGGGGCATTCCACGCCAAGGTCGCCGCGCGCCACCATGACCACGTCTGTTTCCGCCAGAATTTCTGCAAGATTGTCCACAGCGCTCTGACGTTCCAGCTTGACCACCACAGGCAGGTTCTGGCCGGCAGCGGCGATCAGTTCTTTGGCTTCGCGCACGTCATCGGCGGTCTGAACATAAGAAATCGCCACGGCGTCCACGCCGAGCTTAAGCCCGTCCGCAAGGTCTTTTTTGTCCTTGTCCGTCAGGGCGCGCACTTTCGTGGCCTTGCCGGGCAGGGCAAGGCCCTTGCGTGAGGTGACGATGCCGCTGTTGTCCGCTTCCAGCAGTACCAGATTGTCTTCACGGCGCGCCTGCACGATGAACTGAAGGCCGCCGTCGGCCAGCACCAGGCGGTCGCCCGGCTCCAGACTTTCAAGAATTTCTTCATGATCAAAGGGCAGGTAGGGCATTTCATTGATGCGTGACTGGCTGGGGCCAAGCAGCAGGCGCATGCCTTTTTCTACATCTATAGTACCCTCGGGAACCACTCCCAGGCGGATTTTCGGCCCGGAAAGGTCCTGCATGATAGTGATGGGCCGCCCGAGGGCGCGTTCAACTTCCCGGATATTTTTTATGATGTTTACAAAATCGGCAGCGCCGCCGTGTGAAAAGTTGAGACGAAAAACGCTCACGCCGGCTTCTGCAAGTTCATGCAGTTTTTCCCTGCTGTTGGAAGCGGGGCCAATAGTGGCGACAATTTTGGTTCTCATGATTTGTCCTTGTTTAGAGGGCAGGGGGGCTGGCCCGGCGTATGGACGCAAAAAAGAGTGATTGACCAGCACAAAAAAGCATCTTGATTTTCGCACGTATTGTCAAGGTATTCGGCACTGCTGGAGTATGCGGCACGTATCCGGCACAGCGCCTGACGATGTTTTGTTCTGCTGCGGCTGATTTTTTCGGGCAATGTGCCGGTGGTAAAAAACCACTTTTTACCACCGTTCGTTTTTGAAAAAAGAGCAATGTTTTCACCTTGCCTGTACCCCCTGAAATCGGCTTCACACATAAATGTTGCGGTTTTTTTGCACTTGGCTTGACACCCCCATAGCCTTGGGGCATAAGTGGGAAAAAGTGGTAATATGAAGTAAGAAAGTGGTAAAGCCGTGCAAAAACTCTTCACAAAAAGCCTTTCCCGCAGCCTTGACCCCAAAGGGCGTCTTATGCTGCCGCCCGAATACCGGGAAGGGCTTTGTGCCGACGGCGGCACGGGGGTTTTCTGGCTCACCGCATACTACGGCCGTCTGGTGGCCTATCTTCCCGAAGATTGGGAAAAAGTTACGGAACAGCTGAGCCGTATTCCCATGCCTTCGCCGCGCCTTTCACACTTCAAGACCAAGGTTATGGGTCTCGCGCAGGAACTGCAGTGCGATGCCCAGGGCCGTGTTCGCATTCCCCAGGCCCTCATGCGCGAAGCCGGACTGCAAAAGGACGTCATGCTGGTGGGCATGCTCAATAAATTTGAAATATGGGATCAGACCCGCTTTGACGCCCTGGAGCTTGAAGACGTTTCTGCGGAGCTTGCGGCCAGCGGCGTGGCGATCAGCCTTTAGGCGCTACTTATGATGCAAACCATGCACGATACTGCGGAACCGACACGGCATGTGCCCGTTCTGCCTGTGGAAACCTTGGAGGCGCTCAGCCCGCGCGCCGGGGGACGCTATCTGGACGGCACTCTTGGCATGGGCGGACACGCCAGTGCCATTTTGTCGTCAGCCCCCGATATAGAACTGTGCGGACTTGACCGTGACGAAGAAGCTCTTGCCCTTGCCGGGCAGCGCCTGAGCGTTTTCGGCCAGCGGGCGCACCTGTTCCATTGCCGCTACAGCGATTTTGCCGATGCTCTTAAAGGTCTGGGCTGGGACAAAGTGGACGGGGCCTTGCTGGATATCGGCGTTTCCTCGTTGCAACTGGACGAGGCGGAGCGTGGCTTCAGTTTTTATGGCGATGGCCCCCTGGACATGCGCATGGACCAGGCATCGGTGCAGCCTTCGGCATGGCACTGGGTCAATCGAGAAAGCTTCGACAAGCTCAAAGACTGCATCGCCGCTCTTGGCGAAGAGCCGCAAGCCGGGCGCATTGCCCGCGCCATTGTGGATGCCAGGCAGAAAAACACCATCGACACCACAGGCCAGCTGGCCGCTCTGGTTGAAAGGGCGTATCCGGCCGCCTGGCGGGCCA
>NZ_JBAIYW010000435.1:0-8400 GCF_036763055.1 Desulfovibrio sp. 1214_IL3152
TGCGGCGACGACACCATCGCTCTGCCCGACGCCCGGCGTGAGCCGCAGGGGGAACTGGTGCTGCACAATGTGACCACCAACAATCTGCGCAATGTGGAATGCCGCATTCCCCTCGGCGTGCTCACCTGCGTGACCGGAGTTTCAGGGTCGGGCAAAAGCTCGCTGGTGGTGGATACGCTCTACAAGCATCTGGCCCTGAATCTGGGCCTGCGTGTGGATCAGCCCGGCACTATCGGCGGGCTGGAGTATGAGGGCGGGGCCGCCCCTGTGGAGCGCATAGTGGCTATCGACCAGACGCCCATCGGGCGCACCCCGCGCTCGAATCCGGCCACATATACAAAGATATTCGACGAGATACGCAATATTTTTGCCATGACCCAGGACGCCCGTAAGCGGGGTTACAAGCCTGGGCGTTTCAGTTTCAACGTGCGGGGCGGCCGGTGCGAGGCTTGCGGCGGCGACGGGCAGATTCGGGTGGAAATGCATTTTCTGCCCGACGTTTACGTCACCTGCGACGTGTGCAAGGGTAAACGCTATAATCACGAAACCCTTGAGGTGCGCTATAAGGGATTGAACATCGCTGAGGTGCTCAACCTTACCGTGCGCCAGGCCAGAGAGTTGTTTGAAAACTATCCGGCGCTGGAACGCCGCCTGGCAGTGCTGGAAGAAGTGGGGCTGGAATACCTGCGGCTTGGACAGCCCGCCACCACCCTCTCCGGCGGAGAGGCCCAGCGCATCAAGATTTCGCGCGAGCTGGGCAAGCGTTCGCTGCCCGGAACCATGTACATTCTGGACGAGCCGACCACGGGGCTGCACATGCACGAGGTGGGCAAGCTCATCAAGGTGCTGCATGCCCTGGTGGACAAGGGGGCCAGTGTGGTGGTCATCGAGCATAATACGGACATGATCCTGGCTTCTGACCATGTTCTTGACATGGGGCCGGGGGGTGGTGAAAACGGCGGGCTGATTGTTTCCGCAGGCACGCCCGAGGCCATTGTGGCTGACCCGGAATCCGTCACCGGGCGTTTTCTTATGCAGGAACGGCTGGACAGGATAAAGCGCCGCACAAGCTGAGCGCGTGGTTTGCCGTGCCACAGGCCGGGGCCTGCCAATGCGCGCAGGCCGCCACTGTGCAGGCAGGCAAGCCAGGCAAAATCTGCCTCAACGCCAGAAGCCTCGAAACTGATTATTTGGTTCAATCCATTACTGCAAAAGGCTTTTTACGTCAGTGGCGTGCCGTATTGGTGCGCCGGTAAAAAGCCTTTTTGCTTGCCTCTGGCGCAAAGCCAGCGAGAAGCTTGTTCTGGACGTGCGGACATAAAGGAACCACCCGCTTGCGCGGGTGGTTCCGATTCGGGGATAGTGTCTGAGGAGGACAGGCTATGGGACTGAGAAATGCGGGGGCTACAGTTTGCCCACCAGGTCAAGGCCGGGCTTGAGGGTGGACTTGCCGGGCTTCCAGCGGGCAGGGCAGACCTGATCGCCGTGCTGGGCCACAAACTGGGCGGCTTCAAGCTTGCGCAGCAGTTCTTCGGCATTGCGGCCGATGCCGAGGTCATGCACTTCATAAGCCTTGATGATGCCTTCGGGATTGACAATAAAGCTGCCGCGCAGGGCCTGACCGGCTTCTTCAATGAGCACGTGAAACGCGCGTGAAAGGGTTCCGGCGCTGTCAGACAGCATGGGGTACTTTATCTTGGCTATGCTTGGGGAGGCGTCTGCCCAGGCTTTATGCACATAGGCGCTGTCTGTGGAAACAGAATAAATTTCGCAGTTGAGCTTTTTGAAGTCTTCGTAGCTTTCAGACAGGTCTTCAAGCTCGGTGGGGCAAACAAAGGTAAAGTCGGCAGGATAGAAAAAGAAAATGGACCAGTGACCCTGCAGGTCTGTGTCGCAGACATTTTTCAGCTCACCCTGATGAAATGCCTGTACATTGAAGGGTTCAACCTTGGAATTGATCAGATTTGCCATATTATTTTCCTTGCAGGCGGAACGCGCTTGCGGCTCCGGAAAAGGTTGAGAGTCTTTCTGTTTTGAAAACAGTATTCAATCCTGATAAAAATGTCAAGAGGGTTATCATCGAATGCGGCACGTCGAAAACACGGTTACCGTACTTTTTGATTTTATCCTTATATACAGGCTATAGGGCGGCAGGCAAAGGGACAAGATCTTCACGCTGCCAGGGATAACGTGATTTCAGGTCGTGGCAGGTTCCTGTAATTCATTGCTTTTTATTTGAAAGTGCGTCACAAGTAAGGATGATTTATCTGAATCCTTCAGCATAACAGACTCAAAAAACTCGTGCTTTGTTTTTCTTGGCATGAATGTGAAAAATATTTTACACTGCACCCGGGGGTAGGCAATTATGACAGCAACACAGCGTAACGCCTGCCTGGCGGACTTTTTGGAGTTCATGAACCGCAAGGGCCTGAACACCACGTCGCAACGGCGCATCATCGCCGAAGCCTTTTTTGAGCTGCCGGGCCACCACTCTCTTGAAGAGTTTTATCAGCATATCCTGCAGCGTGATCCGGGCATCGGGCAGACTACGGTATACCGTACCCTCAAGCTGCTTTGCGATGCCGGTATGGCTATGGAAATTCACTTCAGCGACGGCATCACCCGTTATGAAGTCGCCAAGCCTGACAGTCATCATGACCATCTGGTCTGCCTGCAGTGCGGTAAGATCGTTGAGATATGCGATCCGCGCATTGAGACGCTGCAGCGTGAAATGGCCGAAAAATACGGCTTCAGGCTGCGGGGCCATGTGCATAATCTGTATGGCCTGTGCGAAATGTGCCGCGCGCAGGCTGCCGAAGAAGACAAATAGAGCAGTTCACCTTGAAACTGTTCTGGCGGCTGCGAGGCTGGTGCGAGGCATGGAGGCGTAAGCGACGTAGCATGCGGACTTACGCTTTGCGCTTTGCATTCGTAGCGTTAACCTGCTCTGGGCTCACATGTGCCGGAGACAAGTCTTTTCAGCCTGCCTGACGCACCAGCGCCCTGGCGACCTTGCTTTGCGGTAATATTTTCGCCTGGCAGCCGCCGCGATCCCTGCAATTCAGGATACCGGCAGAAACGCCTTGTGGGCTTTTTCTGCCAGGGCTGTACGCTGTCCTTGAACCGCGCCTGGGTGCTATCTCAGGGGCTGGACTGCTTCTCTTTATTCCGGAATATCCCTGCACATGCCGCGCAATATGCGCCAGTGGCGTATGAAATGGAAAAGTTTGTAACGAACTTGACTTTCATTTTCTATTGACGCACTATTTAAGTGTGAGGTGATTTGAAATGGACATACAGCTGATTATCGTGGCGCTCTGTATTGCGGCTGCGGCTTTTTTTGTCATCAGGCGTATGGTGCGCGCCATGCGCAAAGGGCAGTGCGGTTGCGGTTGCGACAGTGGCTGCGGCAGCGCTGGCCGTCCAAAGGAAACGTCCTGCTGCTGCTCGGGAAAAAGCCCGGAAAGTGATGAAGCGCGGCGGCTGGAGTCCGCCCGCATTGATGCGGGCCATGAGCCCGAAGATCGGCAGTAGCCGTCAGAAAGATCGCTGTTTGCGGATTCTTCGCAAGAATCGCCCGATTTTTGCTTTGCCAGACCGCCGAGCGCGCGTTCTGGCCGGAGACCGCTGGTGCCGAAATCTTTCCTTCGGCAAAAGTGGTACAGCCTTGCCAAACAACGCCCCCTCCGCCCGTGTCTGCGTCGCCGTGCGGCGCAAGACAGCGGGAACGTAAAGGCCCCGGAATTTTCCGGGGCCTTTCAATATGCTGCAGTCTGCCTTGGGGGAAAACGCCAAAAAAACTTCTGCAGGGTCTGTTGAGTCACGGAAAACCGTGGCAGCCGCTAGACAGTGCCGTCACGAGCGCCTTTCCCGGTATCTCTGCGTCGAACTTCGCCTTTTATTCCGGTCGAGTACCATAAGAGTACACTCCCTGCATAAAAGGCTCGTTCTCCTTGATATACCAAGGAAATTCATCTCGTGACGACACTGTCTGGAGCAGATTAACTTTGAGAATATACATTCTCAAAGTTTAAGGCACGCTCACTTCGGCGTTTAACCGCGCAGATAAACTGCGCTTACGCCTCCGTAGCGAACGTCTGCTCACGCAGCCGTCCGAGCAATTTAAAAGTTAAATTGCTCTAGACCAAGGACAACGGAACGGCTGCGGGTTTTGGGGCGGATTTTACGCCCGTCACGGGGATGCCGTCCAGCTTTGAAGCGGGATGCGCCGCCGCTGTAGCTGTCGTTCCGGCCTTATGAGGCCGAAGGCTTTTACACGGCATCAAACGTGAGGCTACGGAACCAGTCAGGCGCAGGCACGGGGCGGCCCTGCGCGTTGACCAGGGCGTGTTGGGTCATGCCGGTAGCCAGAAGGCGCTTCTTGTCCTCGCTCCATATCTCATATACAAAGCGCATTGAGGCTCGCCCCCATTCGCTGATGCCCGCGCGCACCAACACAAGGTCGTCATAGCGGGCGGACGAGCGGTAGCGGCACTGGGCCTCGCGAACCGGCAGGATGATGCCTTTTTTCTCCACCTCGGCGTAGCTCATGCCGCAGCGGCGGATGTATTCGCTGCGGGCGCGCTCGAAAAGGTGCAGATATTCAGCATAATAAAGAACGCCCATCGTATCCGTTTCGCCGTAGGAAACGCGATGTGGCATCCAGATATCAGGAGTGGGGAACTCTTCATGCACGCGAATGCTCCTTGTTTATACGCGCCTTACACTCACGGTTCCATTGACCGACCCTGTGGGTTCAGACCGGCCCTGGTGGCGCTGCTGCTTATGTGTTTTCTGCTTGGGGCCTGCGGCAAAAAGGTGGCCCCTCCCTCTCCGGAGCCGGTAGGACCGCCTGTGGCCTTTGAAAGCCCGGAGTTTTTCGTAAGCTGCCTGAAACCTGTCAATCAGGATCTGGGCAGTTGGAAAGAGATAGCTCCTACCGTGCGCAAGTCTTTACGCTATGTCAACAGCAAGCCCGCCACGGCCGTTGCCGTGCAGCGGCCGGGCCTGAGCGTGACCTGGGGCGAGCTTTCTCGCACCCTGACCCGCTTGCAGGAACTTTTGCCTCGTCTGGACAAGGAACCGGAGCTTTTTCTGGCAAACTTCCGCTGGGTGGAAGTGCCGGACGGCATAAAGTATTCGGGGTATTACGAGCCTGTGGTGCGTGCCAGCCGCACACGCAAGCCGGGCTATACCCAGGCCATCTACGCGCTGCCGCCGGACATCAAGGCGGTGAAGGCCAAGCGCGGGCGCTACTATGACCGCCGCACCATTGAAGAAAAACAGGTGCTTGCCGGAAAGGGACTGGAACTGGCCTGGGCTGCGGACCCCGTGGACGTGTTTTTTCTGGAAATTCAGGGTTCCGGCAGGCTGGTCTTTGACGACGGAACCCAGGCGTACATCAATTATGCGGGGCAGAACGGTCACAAGTATAAAAGCTCGGGACGCATCATGCGGGAAAAGGGCTTGCTCCGGGAAGGGCATATCTTCGAGCAGCGCCAGTGGTTCAAGGATAATCCGCAGCGTGTGCGCGAGATACTGAACGAAAATCCCAGCTATGTCTTTTTCCGCTACGGAACCCGTGGCCCTACGGGGGCCATGGGACAGGTGGTGGACGACTGGCTGTCGCTTGCCACAGACCGCACCTTTATTCCCTTGGGGTCGGTTGTGGCCTATGGGGTGAATATTCCTGACCAGCAGCGAGGCAAGGTGCCGCTGCGCGGCATCGGCTTTGCCCAGGATGTGGGCGGCGCTATCAAGAAAAACCGTATCGACGTGTTTTGCGGCGGCGAAGAGCGGGGCAATTATGTCGCCAGCCATCTGGATGCCAAAGGCCCGGCCTGGGTATTGCTGGCAAAGTAATGTAGCGGCCGTCTTCGGCCGGTTGGCGCAAAGCCCGTTTGTGGCGGGGACACATGATTCCCCGGCCGCAAACGGGCTTTTTATGTTGGACAGATGTGCAGCGGCTGTGGGCCTATGCTCAGTCTTTGGGCCTGTCCCCGATAGCGGCAGTGATCTGGGCTTCTGCGGCGAGCTTGCCGTCCACAAAGGCGCGAGCTTCCATCTTGCAAAGTTTGAGCTTCATGCGGATGTTGGAGCACTCAAGGTCCAGACGGTCGCCGGGAATCACCTGGCGGCGAAATTTAACGCCGTCAAGGCCGGTAAAGAGAAAAAGCTTGTCGTCCAGGTCGCCCATGCCTGAAGCGGCCAGCAGGCCGCCGGTCTGGGCCAGGGCCTCAAGAATGAGCACACCGGGCATGATGGGCGCGCCGGGAAAATGCCCCTGAAAAAACGGTTCGTTGAAGGTAACGTTTTTGTACGCCCTGATATGCGAACCGGCTACGCATTCCACAACCCTGTCCACCAGCAGGAAGGGGTAGCGGTGGGGCAGCAGGCGCAAAATGCGCTGTATGTCCATGCTCTGGCTTTGCGTAACTGAATCCATATGTTCTGGCCTCCTGGCGAGTTTGGCGTGTCTGTGGCCGGGACGGCGGAATGACGGCGGCCCTGTCCCTATGGCGCGTAGTCACGCGCCCGCTGAGAGTATTTTACCTTTGAGAACATGCAGTTGCAAGGGGCAAGCACCAGCCTTGCCTTTTGACCGCCCGGTGCACGGCGCGGATGCGTTCCGCCGTTGTCTTTTCAAAAACGCTTGGGCCGCGTCTTACCCCAGCGCGGCAAAGCCTCTGGACCGGTCGCCGCCTGAAAGGCTCAGGTGGCTCTGACTGAGGATACGACCGTCACAACAACTTCAGGTCAAATGGCAGTAAAGAAAAAAGCCTCCCGCCCGTCAGGGTCGAGAGGCCGTGTCGCTTTATGGACGGGCGCTTATTTTTTGCCGCCCTTGTCGTTTTTCTTTTCTTTGTAAAGCCTGTTCACTTCGGTGAGCACGTCCTGGGTCAGGTCCATTGACTGGTCGGCGTACAGAACGCCGCCCGCGGTCACGTCCACCACAAAGTTGAAGCCCTTGGTGCGGGCCACTTCGTAGGTGGCGCTGAAGACCAGGGTCACCATGTCTTGGCGAAGCTTCACTTCTTCCTGTTCAACCTTGCGCAGGAAGTTGCGGGTCTTCTGGTCCAGGTCCTGCTTGGCGCGGATGAATTCCAGCTTTTTTTCTTCGCTGACCTTGGGATTTTTGAGCGATTCGGCCTTTTTCTTCAGGGCTTCGCCCTGCTTTTCCAGCTCGGCACGTTCTTTGCCGAACTTTTGTTCCATCTGCTTTTTGGCGGCCTCGGCGGGTTCGCTCTGCGTGGCCACAGTTTGCATGTCCACAACACCAATTTTGGCGGCGGGCACGGCGTTGCTGTCAGCCGCAAGGGCCGCTCCGGCCATGAGCATGCAAACCGCTACGGTCATCATCAAAACCTTGCGCATGTAAAGTACTCCTTCCCCGATTGCTGTTTTTATATCTCGTCCTTGCGGAATTGGGATGACCCTTGCGCCGTAAGAAACTTGTATAACACTGTTTTTTGTGCGTGGCCCGTGCGCTGCACAAGCCGGGACCGGACCTGGCCGCGCCTGTGTAACTGGGCTTTATTTTTGCTGATACGACAGAGCGGCATACATTTGAAATCCCTGCATCACATAGCATCGGCGCTTTCGGGCGTCAAGGAATTATGGGCAGTTCGTCTTTTAAGCAGTCTGTCTTTGTATGCAAGTATGCCTTCGGCCAGTCCCTCGGCCAGCGCAAGACGATATTTGGCATTGGCAAGATTGCGGGCTTCGGCGGCATGGGTGCAATAGCCAAGCTCCACCAGCACGGCGGGCATCTGTGCGCCAAGCAGCACATGGAAGGGAGCTGACTTGACCCCGTTGTTGCGGACATCATACTGCCGTTTTTTCAGTCGAAAGATGCTAAGGCGCTGAATATCTTGTGCAAGCCGGCGTGATTCGTCTACTCTGGCATTCAGCATGACATCGGCCAGCATTTTTTGCATATCGCCCAGGCGATGGTCGCTGCCCGAGTTTTCAAGCGCGGCCACCCGTGCGGCCTCGCTGTTGCTCGCCAGATCAAGATAGTAGGTTTCAAAACCGTTGACCGACCTGTCGTCATTGGCATTTACATGAATGGAAACAAAAATGTCTGCTCCGGCGGCATTGGCGCTGCTTGTCCGCTCCCGCAGTGAAAGCCCTATATCCTTGGTGCGGCTGTAGACCACATCCACTCCATTGGCCTGCAAAAGGCGGCCAAGGGTCAGGGCCACGTCCAGGGTAATGACGCGCTCAAGAATGCCGTTATGACTGGTTCCGGGGTCGCGCCCGCCGTGTCCTGCGTCAATGAAAACCGTACGCAGGGTAAGCCCGAGCTGACGGGCCATGTCATTGGCCTGACGGGAGTCGGGCAGGGGCGTTTCACGGGTCGGCGCGGCTTTGCCCTGTTCGGCAAAGCCTGCCCCGGCA
>NZ_JBAIYW010000477.1:0-8371 GCF_036763055.1 Desulfovibrio sp. 1214_IL3152
CCTCACTGGCGACGCGAGCGCGTCTGACGCCGCGCAACCTTGCTCTACCAGCGGCTGACCGCTCAGGTCCTGGGCCACTGCAAAAGGATCGTCCCCGGCATCAGCCGGAACAAGGGGCGTTGTGGAATCCACAACGCCTGCCCTGCCCGGTCCAGCTTCGGCAGTTTTTTCTTCATAAACTTCAGGCAGGGAATCCGCTGTGGGCTGGATGTCTCCCAGGCGATCCCGCCAGCGGGACAAAAAGTCCCAGGAAAGCCAGGACAGCCGAAAACCGGAACTTTTTTCTTCCTGACTTTCCGCTGTTTCAGGCGTGTGCCGCACTATTTCGGGCAGACTTTGCCCGCGAGCGACAGCCTTTCCTGAAGATGAGGCATTCTTGGAGGATTTTTTTGTCTTTTCGTTTTGCTCTGCTTCGTCGGAACCGAATTTTTCCTCAAGCTTATCGCGCAGCCAATGCACAAGGCGACCAGCCAGGGTAAACCACGAGATGTTCCAGGCAAGCTGAAGCCCGGCCAGGAAAACGAAAAACCATACAAGCGCGGAGCCGCCGGGGCTGAGGTAACGGCTGGCATTGCTGTGCAGCGCGTTGCCGACCATGCCGCCGCCCCATATGTCGCCAATGGAAAAATCCCATGCCGCACCGGCGGCCAGCAGGCAGATGGTAAGCAGAAAGAAGCCGCACCAGCGCCACCAGTGCATGCCATAGGCGGGAGAGACGTAGGCCGCCCCCAGTGCGCCGAAAACCAGCGGACAGAGGAAGGCGGCCACGCCGAAGACATCGTTGAGAAATCCCGCAGTATACGCGCCAAAAAGGCCAGCCTTGTTACGCACTTCGACAGCGCCGCTGACCACATGGTTGAGGCTGGGGTCATTGGCGTCAAAGCTGAGCAGGCTTAATAAAAGCAGCAGTGCCCAGAAGAGCAGAAAAAGGCCAAGAAGTTCGCGGCTGAATTTATGGGCGTCCGTAGGGCTACCCTCCGGGACCGGGCATTATTCCCGGCCCAGGTATTCCTTGGAGCGGGTGTCCACTTTGATGCGGTCACCTTCGTTAACAAAAATAGGAACCTGAACGACAAGGCCGGTTTCGAGTTTTGCGGGCTTGGTGACGTTGCTCACCGTATCCCCTTTGGCGCCGGGTTCAGTTTCAACAACGGCCAGCACCATGCTTACGGGGATATCAATGTCCAGCGGGTTGCCCTTGTACAGCAGTACCCGGCACTCCTGACCGTCTTTCAGGAAGCCTTCTTTGCCATCCGTGGTCGAGACGGGCATTTGCAACTGCTCGTAGGTGGTCAGATCCATAAAAATAAGTTCGTCATCCTGACGATACAGAAACTGCATGTCGCGTGTTTCAAGGTCGGGCTTGCCTACCTTTTCGCCGGAACGAAAAGTAATGTCCTGCATACGCCCGGTGAGAATATTGCGCAGCTTGGTGCGCACCATTGCACCGCCCTTGCCGGGCTTGAAGTGCTGAAAATCCACAATTTCGTAAGGGATGCCTTCGACTTCGATTTTAAGACCCCTGCGAAAATCAGTGGTAGAATACATAGTTTACCTCCTACGTGTCGCCGCAAACCGGCATAAACTGGCATCAGGCCGGTCATTTGCCAACAGGGGCAAGAGCGGCTACCTTGTGCGGAAGTGTTTTGAAGGAAATCACGTTTCCGAACTGTAAATACTTGCCGAAAGTCAGGCACTTGTCAAGACTCAACCTTCAAGTATCACATGAGGTTTTTATGCCCATCAGCCTTACCCTGGAAAGCACCGCCTATACGCTGGATCAGCTTACTGCGCGCCCCGAGGCCCAGATAGCTCTGGCCGGGCGCTCAAATGTGGGTAAATCCTCTCTGGTCAACGCGTTGGCCGGCAGAAAAAAGTTGGCTAAAGTCAGCTCCACGCCGGGAAAAACCCGATCCGTCAACTTTTACCTGGTTGAGCCTTTTCGTTTTTACCTTGTAGACCTGCCTGGCTATGGCTATGCCCGTGCAAGCCATAGCGAAAGAGAAAAATGGGCAAAACTGCTGGAACGCTATCTGACGGAATGCGCCAGCCTGAAGGCTCTGGCCCTTTTGCTCGACTGTCGGCTCAGCCCGCAACAGCTTGATCTGAGCCTGGCCTCCTTTGCCCAGGTGCATGGCCTGCCTTTGGTTCCCATCCTGACCAAGGCCGACAAGTGCAATCAGCGTGAGCGCATGGCAAAACAAAAAGAATGGCAAAACATACTTGGGATTTGCCCTGTATTGACTTCGTCCAGCAGTCGCCTGGGCATTGATCGCCTGTGGGACGAACTGGCCCGGGCGGCCGGGGCGGCCGTGCCTCCAGAGGAAAACGCACAGTAGTGTCAAACAACCGGGCTGGACGTCACGTCAGGGGTATGCGGCACGCCCCTGCTCTCTCTCGTGACGTGTGTCCGGATCCATATGAATAATGATGCGTCCCAATTGCGGAGCGCTCAGCCGCAGTTGTTTTTCCAGGCGCATGCACACGGTGTGCGCCTCTTCAACGTTCAAGGTGGCGTCCACATCGCAGTGGAAAGATATGCAAATCCCCTGTTCCGGCGATTCGTAGGTTGAAAAACTGTGCGGATTGCCAGCCAGCGGTTCTTTTGCCAGCACAGTTTCTATTTCACGCCAGACCATCTCGGCATACGGCACTGAAACCGAAGCCCCATATGCCAGTGCGCAGGCTGTCCCTTCCGGCTCAAGATGGCTCACGACCTCGCTTCCGGGCAAAGATTCGTGTAAGTCTTCTTCAAAGTCCATGACGCGGCTATGTGCTTGGATAAAAGACATTTTTCCGGGAAGTTCCACATGCAATTCAATAAAACAATTGCCGGCCGACCGCAGGATGTGAATGTTATGCACAGCCAGGGCGTGCTTCCAGGCAGTGTGCTGCACCTGCACGAAAGGATCGCAGTGTTTGTCATCGTCGGCGCTGTAAGGCTCCACGTGAACGGTCACATCCGCGTCATCCAGCACTGAGCCCACGGCCTCTTCTGCCGCATGGGCCAGCTTGTGTCCTTCGCTGACCTGTATGCCCGGTTCCACCCCCACCGTCAGGTCCACAAAGCTGGTCGGGCCACTGGTACGCAAGCGTACATCGCGCACATTGGTAATACCGGGAACACGTTTCACGGCCTTTATGATTGCCTGCTGTTCGCGCATGGAGCCGGAGTCCATAAGAATATCCACAGCCTGGCGGGCCATATGGACGCTGGCTCGAAAAATGATGACGGCGACGATCAAGGCTGCCACAGTGTCCGCCTGAACCAGTATGGCATGCATAGGTCCCGGAACATTGAGAGCAGAGGCCAGCCATACTGCAAGAACGCCGACCAGAACTACGGCTGAAGAAAGAATATCGGTGGAAAAATGCAGCGCATCTGCCTCAAGCGCTTGGCTTTTATACTTTTTTGCCACGCGACGCAGTACGCGGACCCTGTTGATATCAATGATGATCGAAAGGGCCATGACACCAACGCCCCACAGTGAAGGCGTCACGGGGCTCGCACCGGCCAAGAGACGATCCGCCCCTTCATGGACGACCCAGAAGCAGGTTAAAAGCAGCAGCAGCGTTTGGGCCAGAGCCGAAAGATTTTCTATCTTGCCGTGACCATAGGGGTGCCGCGCGTCTGCTGGCCTGGACGCCACACGCACAGCGGCAAGAGTCATGGCAGCCGCCAGCAAATCCAGCCCGCTGTGCAGAGCTTCAGACAGAATGCCAAGGCTGTTGGTATGCAGCCCTACAGCAAGCTTGACGGCGGTAAGGGCAAAAGCCGCCCATAGGGATGTGAGGGCCGCGCGATTTTTTTCAGCACTGGCTTCCATCGAACCGGACATGAAGACCCCTCTAGTAAAAAAAAGCCCCCGGAGGGGCTTTTGTCTTTACGTTCCTACAACCACTTGAACCATTCGCGCCAGGACCCCTGACGTTTCTGCCGTGTTTCCTTGGCCTGCTCTTCCTTGTAGTAATGGTAGGCGGCAAGGCTTTTTTCCTTGGCGTGTTCGGCCACTTCCGGCACGTCCTGGAAATTCTTTACGATAAATTCGTAACGATGCCAGGCCGGACCATATTTTTTCATATGCCAGAACACGTCTGCAATATAAAGCTCGTGTTCCGCCATGAGCTTCCGGCAGGTTATCATGTGCTCTTCCGCGCCTTTGGCATAGGGAGAGTCCGGATACATCTGGTGCAGGCGATTAAAGTAATCGTATGCTTCCTGCAATTCCGTTGTCGCCCTGTCGATGGAGCGGAACTGTTTCAGCAGAGACATGCCCGTCTGATACAGCACGTAGGGGATGGCCTCATGCCTGGGATGCAGCGATTCGAAATCTTTGTAACTTTCAGTAGCCAGTTCGTATTCCTCATCAAGGAAATACGCATCGCCCAAGGAAAGTTCCGCATCAATGGTATAAGGGCTGAAGGGATAGGTATCGCGCAGTTTATTGTATAGCTCCACTGCCCGCACATAGTTTTTTTCACTCATGGCGTCGTTGGCGGCCTCAAAAATTTCCTGCGCAGTGTCTTCTGCAGGCGGCAGATATATCATATCGATGATGCCGCAGCCGGAAGCCATGAGCATGCTCATGACAAGCAAGATGGAGCGTAACAATTTTTTATGCATTGAGCTGTTCCAGAAAGACAAATGCCGCTTGGGCGGCGGTTGCGCCGTCGCCGGCGGCGGTGATGACCTGGCGGCAAAGCTTTGAGCGTATGTCACCGGCGGCAAAAATGCCGGGAATGCTGGTACGCATCTCGGTATCTGTCACGATAAAGCCCTGCTCATCAAGCACGATTCCCTGAGGAAGGAAGTCCGTTACCGGGGCAAAGCCCACATAAATGAACAGCCCGTCAACAGGCAACAGATCTTCCTGGCCGCTCAGAAGGTTCTTTACGGTCAGTCCGGTCAAAAAGTCTTCACCGTGCAGCTTCGTAATGACCGAACTGCGCATGATGTTGACCTTTTCCGGCATGCTTTCGAGCCTTTCTTCATATACCTTAAGACCCCGGAAGCTGTCGCGTCGATGGATGAGGTGAAGTTTGTTCACTATTTTTGAAAGATAGAGGCTTTCTTCCATGGCGGCATTGCCGCCGCCCACCACGGCTACAGTCTGGTTGCGATAAAAGTTTCCATCGCAAAGCGCGCAGTAGGAAACACCCTTTCCACGCAGCCTGTCTTCATCTTCAAGCCCCAGGTGGCGATGCTTGGCCCCTGAGCAGACCAGCACGGTCTTGCACGCGTATTCTCCGTCTGAAGATCGCACGGTAAACCGGCCCGCCGAACCGCTAATGGATTCAACCACGGTGGCGGGCCTGTCTATCGGCAAGCCTTCGAGATGCGCGGCGAAGAGGTCGGCAAGTTCATAGCCCTTGATGCCCTTGGGAAAGCCCGGGTAGTTCTCCAGCGCTTCTGTTTGCAGCAACTGCCCTCCGGAGGTCAGACGCTCCGGCATAAGAACGCTGCAACCTGACCGCGCCAGATACAGGGCTGCGGTAACGCCAGCGGGGCCGCCGCCGATCACAACGGCATCGTATGCTTTCATGCCAGCGCCTTGGTATCAAGCAGATCTTTCATGGCGGCCTTGGTCACAGCGCCGGTGATCTGCTCGACAGTTTCGCCGTTTTTGAAAAGCACAAGGGTGGGGATGGCGCGAATGCCGAACTTTGTAGGAGTGGCGGGATTTTCATCCACGTTCATCTTAACGATGCGCACCTTGCCTGCGTATTCGGTGGCAAGCTCGTCAATAATGGGGCCAACGGCGCGGCAGGGACCGCACCAGGGCGCCCAAAAGTCAAGCAGAACCGGCAAATCGGACTTGAGGACAACACTTTCAAAGGTGGCGTCAGTGACCTGTTCAGCCATAACTATCTCCTTAGGTTTATGTTGCGCACTGCATGCCCGAAAGGGCGCAGAGGCGGAAAACCGAAGCTTCGGGATATGGATTCCGAGGCCTCTGTATTGAGCAAGAGTAGTTTCCAAAGACCTGACTGTCAAGACAATCTCATGTTTCCGACAGGTCTTCGGCGTATTCGCGGCAGCGCCTCATGTCGTCAGGCAGCGCACGCCCGCGGGGGACAGTTTCCATATGCAGTTGATGGTAATATCCCTTTTTCCCGAGCAGCCAGCCCGCATAGGCTATCATGGCCGCGTTGTCTGTACACAGGTGCGGGCCGGGAATGATGGCGTGGCCGCCCCTGTGCTCCATAAGTTCCGTAACGCGTCGCCGCAGCAGCGAGTTGCAGGCAACGCCGCCAGCAAGAATCAGATATTTCAACTGCGGGTTTCTGTCCAGTGCTCGTGCTGTCTTTGCGCAAAGGGTGTCCACCACGGCCAGATTGAAGGCGGCGCAACAATCTTTCAGCTCTTGCGGCGCATCCGCCGTTGACACCAGAGGGCGCGGCCACGCCACACCCTGAAGATGCTGCTGAATATAGGTGCTGGCCGCAGTTTTCAAACCACTGAAGCTGAAATCCAGATTGTCATTGTCAAGGTAAGGACGAGGAAAAACAATGCCATCTGCCCGCCCTTCCCCTGCAAGAGCATCCATAAGGCGTCCGCCCGGATAGGCCAGGCCAAGCACTTTGCCGACCTTGTCAAATGCCTCTCCCGCCGCATCGTCCAGTGTGCGCCCAAGGGGCAGGCACTTCCACGGGGCTTCCATGCGATACAGATGCGTATGCCCGCCGGAAACCAGCAGACCCAATGCCGGGAATTCCAAAGGCTGTTCCAGACCAGCTGCCAGCAGGTGCGCCTGAAGATGATTGACGCCGATAAAACGCGCGCCCAGGCTCAAGGCAAGCCCCTTGGCAAAGGCCACGCCCACCAGCAGACTGCCAAGCAGCCCCGGCCCACGCGCCACAGCCACGAGGTCAATGTCTTCATTGTTTTTGCCGCTACGCCGCATCAGTTCGTCAAACAGGGGGCCGATATAACGGTAATGCTCGCGAGACGCCAACTCGGGCACAACTCCGCCAAACAGTGCGTGCATGTCAGCTTGGGTGGACAATACGGAATGCAGCAGACGGCCATCTTCCACCAGGGCCAGTGCGGTTTCATCGCAGGAACTTTCAATGCCGAGGCAAAGCATATGGTCTCTCTTTCAACAGAAAACAGGAGCCACACCAAATGCGGCTCCTGAGTTTCGCGCAACTAGTGGTCAGGCTGTCAGGCCCGCATGTCTGGCGTAAATGCTTTCAACGGCTTCCACATCTTTGGCAGAACCGATAAACAATGGAGTACGTGCATGCAAATGTTCGGGGACCCTTTCAAGAATCCGCCCCCTGCCGTCGCTGGCCCTGCCGCCCGCCTGCTCCGCAAGAAAGGCCAGCGGCGCGGCTTCGCACATAAGGCGCAGCTTGCCATTGGGTTTTTTGGCATCCGACGGATACATATAGATGCCGCCGTTGATGAGCGTACGGTGAAAATCTGCAACAAGTGCGCCGACATATCGGGAAGAATAAGGCTTTCCGTCTGAAGTCTCGCAGCCGTGAAACCAGTTGACGGCTTCGCGGGCCGGGGCATCCCAGTTCTTCCAGTTCCCTTCATTGACCGAGTAGATGTAGCCTTGCTCGGGAATAGACATGTTGGGGTGGGAAAGCAAAAATTCGCCCACTCCGGGATCCAGTGTAAAGCCATGCACCCCCTGTCCCGTGCTGAGCACAAGCATGGTGGATGGGCCGTATAAAATATAGCCTGCCGCCACCTGCCTGTTGCCCGGCTGAAGAACCTCATCCAGCGTCACTTCACCCGAATGCCCTTCGGGGCGGCGCAAAATGGAAAAAATGGTACCCACATTGATGTTCACATCAATATTGGAAGAACCGTCCAGCGGATCAAAAATCAAGATGTAGTCGCCCCGGGGAAATTCCGGCCCAATCCGGATAAGATCGGCCTCTTCTTCCGAGCTCATGGCGCACAATGCACCGCAACGCTCCATACGGTACAGCATGATGCGGTTGGCGATTGTGTCCATTTTCTGAACATTCTCGCCCTGCACGTTCACTTCGCCCGTGCCACCGAGAATATCCAGCAGCCCCGCCTTGTTAATACGGCGGGAAATGCTTTTGCCGGAAAGAATAAGGTCGTACAGCAAGCCGGTAAATTGCCCCGTGGCCTGCGGGGTGCGCTTTTGATGCAGCAGCAGATGTTCCGTGACCGTGATGTCAGCCATGCTGGCCTCCTGCAAAAAACAGATGTTCCGTGTACCTAAAGGCTTGCGCCGCCCCGGGGCGGCGCAAGTTTCATGCTATGCGTCAGTTCCGTGGCCCGAAGGGGCTTGGACGCCCGCCCGGCAGAGTATCCGGCGCGGCAGTGTTGTCCGGCGTATCGCCGGACGGGGAGACAGCGCCAGCTTCTTCCTGTGCGGGCTTG
>NZ_JBAIYW010000051.1:0-8287 GCF_036763055.1 Desulfovibrio sp. 1214_IL3152
GACATGGCATTGCGTCCGTAAGCGGCCTGGGCCTGGGCGCGAGGGACCGGTGAACCCTGATGCTGCATGAGGGGTTGTGCTGTTTTGGTCACCGAGCCTGAGGGCTGCATGCGGTTGGCAATGTCCGCCGCGGCCTTGCGCGCCTCGGGGGTTTCGATGATCTGGGCGTAGGCCCCGCGCAGACCCGAAAGGATGCTTTCCACGCTGTCGAGCGACTCCATGTCCATCTTCAGGTTGGCGCGCAGCAGGCGCGCTGTGCAGAGCAGGTAGAGATTGTTAAGGTTGACGGCCAGGCTGCCGCCCTTGTCCATATTGAGAGAGGCGGCAAGCTCGTTAACAATGTCGATAACCTTTGAAATCATGATGCCCTTGCCCGCAAAGTCTTTGGCGATCATTTTGGTGCGGGCCTGCTGGATGTATTTGAGGGCGCCGTCGTAGAGCATGAGCAGAAGCTGCCCCTGGTCAGTGGTGCCGATCTTGGTCTGAAAGTAGGCGTGCGCCGCTTTGTTCATGTTGCTGTCCTTGTGGCGTGCGTGTTTTGTTAGAGCATTTAACACTTGAAATGCTTGCTTACGGCAGGCAAAAGCCTGCCTGCTCGCATTTCGTGGCAAGGATTTTCAGGAAAATCCTTGCAGAGCAGCTAACCCGTTTCACTCGTAAACTGCTCTGGCGTACCGCGCTTGAAGCGTATCAGCTCTTGCTGCTGTTTATCTTGTCGATCTGCGACTCAAGCTGCTTTTGCATGGTTCCGTAGTTATTCAGCAGGGTCTCAAGATTGGCGAAATATTTTTTCTGCCGCGATTCCCAGAGGGCCAGCCGGCTTTGCTCATTGCTGATCTTTTTGTCAATGTTTTCCATGATGGATTTATAGTTGTTGCGCAAAACCATCAATGCGCCGTTCTGCGACTTGAGGGCAATGGCGTCGGCGTTTTTGCTCGGGTCCGTGCCGGACATGTTGACGTCGTTGAACACCAGCTCGCTTTTCAGGAAGGTGTTTACCGATTGCACCAGCCCTTCCTTGATGCGCACCTGCCCTGTGTGTTCGCCTTCGCTCAGGTCGTCGATCAGAATGGCAAGGCCGCGCCCGTCGCCCGAGCCCACGCTGTAATAGTAGCCGGGCATGCTTGTGTCGCGCGTGGCCTCCACGCCGCCCACCATGACTTTTTCAATATTGCCGTGCGCGTCTACCGTGTATGAAACGTCATACGAACCGGCCTTGGTGATGCCCGCCACATGGCTGCCGTAACGGAAGTCCGGCGATGTGGTGGTACCTGTGCCTTCGGTGCAGAAAAAATCCACCACGGCTTCCAGGTTGTCGGTGATCATTTTATTATAGTTTTCCTGGTCCATTTGCTGCAATGCGGCAATGGAGGACGAGGGCGCTATTTCCAGCAGGCCGAATTTGTCGCTGGCTTCATTATTGTTCACCTTGATGCCAAGGTTGGCAAGGTTGGCAAGCACATCGCCGGAAAGCACGTCTTCGGCGCTGGTGCGGCTTTTAAAGCCTGGAGGCGACCCGCCCAGCCTGCTGTTGAAACGTGACTTGAAAAGCTGCACCCCGTAGTTGCCCTGCAAGAGTCCGCCTTTTTCAGCGGTAAGCTGCGAGGGGCTGTAGTTGTCGTTGTCCGCCAGCTTGGGGTCGTTGGTTGTGGTGGCCTTGTCCTTGTCAAAGCTTGTGAACTCGCGGATGGTCAGCAGGACAGAGTTCACCGCGTCCAGAAATGTCTGGATGGATTTTTCCACCGATGTGATGTCGGTGCTGATGCTGATGCGCGCCTGCCCCTCGTCCTGAAGGGTAAAGACCACGCCTTCAATGACATCGCTGACCGTATTGGTGGCGGACTCCATCTCAACGGGCCAGTTGTCCACGGTAAAGCGGGCATTGGTGGCCCGCTGGATGTTCCAGTTGGACGATGTGGCTACCTGCCCCTTGATGCCCGGCCCGCTGACGCCCTGCGCATTGGTGACCTCAAGGTAGGCCGGGCCGTCGGCATCGCCGGCCCAGGGGTTTCCGTCCGCTTTCACAAGCTGGGCCGTGGCCCCGGCGGCCTGGGCGGCCGGATTACTGTTCAGGGTGGCCTGGATGGCATTCACCACATCCTGCATGGAAGAGCCGCTGGCTATTGGCCCGACGTTGATGGCCGTGCCGTCATTGAGGGTGACGGTATAGTTGAGATCCGGCTGCGGATTTTGAATTGTGGCGGACGGCAGCATGCCCGTGGCGGTAGTGGTGGTGGCGGTGCTTGCGGTGAGGCCGTCCATGCCGCCGCCTGTTCCCTGGCTGAGGTAGAACTTGACGGTATTGTCCAGCGACAGGGAAATGTTGCCATCGCTGCCAGGTGTTGTTAGGGATCCGGCAATCTTGTCGGCCAGATCCTGATAGGTGGCGGTGTTTGCAATTGTAATGGTTTGTGCAACGCCATCCTTGCCTACAATCGTGTAGGTGAAATTGCTGCCATCGGGGCTGTTGCCGCCGATGGCCGTGTTCAGCATGTCGGCCTTGAAAACCAGCGCTGTGGTGGCGGACGCAAGGTCGCCCACGCGGGTTCCCATTTGAGCCGTGGTATAGGTGGGCGTATAGGATGCGGCTTCAGTGCCGCTGAAGCTTATGTCTGTAATATTTTCAAGGTTGACGGACCATTCGCCGTGCGCGTCCATGCTCAGGTCCGCCGACTTCATGCCCGAAGCCTGGGCTATCTGGGCCAGAGCATCGCGCATGGTGGTTCCCGCCTTGATGGTGACCGTGCGCGTGCCGGCAGGCGGAGGGCCAGTAGGCGTGATGCCGTCATCGTATGTCATGGTGACGATAAGGTCGCTGTTCAATGTGTCGTTGGCCCCGCCGGACGTAAGGGCAACCTTGGTGCTGGCGGGTACGGACTTTTCTGTGGTCGCCGTGTCGCGCTGGTACATGCCCGCAACGCCCGTAAGGGTCAGGTTGCCGCTGCTGTCCAGGCTGGCGACGTTGCGGCCTGTCTGCGCGTTTATCTGGTCAGCCAGATTCTGGTTGGTCTTGTCGCCGGTGATGGCAATCTTGAATTTTGCGCCGTCCTCCATGATCAGGTCATAGGAGTACTTTGTGGGATCGGTGAGTGTTTCCGCAAGATTGAGGGCGTTGTTCGTTTTCCATGTGGAAATGCTGCCCGCAGAGCTCATGCCCACAAGGCCGCTGTCGTGGATGATGAGGTCGTTGGCCGCGCCGGTGCTTTTACCCGCCACCTGAAAAACGTAGCCCGAGCCGGTTTGCACCATGCTCACTTTTATGCCGGGGTTATCGGTAGAGTTGTTGACCATGCTGACGAAAGATTCCAGCGTGGTCTTGGGAGGAACCTTGATTTCTTTGGTAACGCCCGCATAGGTGAACTTGAAGTACTGATCCGTACCCGAATCGTTGATGATGTCGTTCTTGGAGCTGAACACATGCCCGGTATTGGCCCAAACGGCGTTATTGGCAGTTTGCAGCACATTGATGTTGTGCTGCACGTCCTGAGCCGAAGCGTTGGCTACAGCGGTAAGAACGTGCTCATTGCTGGTGGCGACATTTTTGGTGACGAAATTGTTCCGGTTACTCAGGGTTCCGAGCACGTTGCTGGCGATCTGGACCTGCTCAATGATGGAGCCGAACGCCTCGTAGCGCAGATTCCAGTCGGACTTCCACGCGGTCAGACGGTTGAGCGGTATGGACTCCACCTTTTTAAGCTTGGCAAGCACGGTATCAAAGTCGGTACCCATGTTGCTGAGGCCGGATATGGAGTTTGAGCCGGATATACTGATAGCCATAAGCGCCTCTCATAGAAAATTTCGGCCCGGCACGGAGGGGCATATGTGCCGGACACAGCCCCTGTTGCAAAATGCGTGCAACTTTCAGGGGCATTTTTTGCCTCTCCCCGGGAAGGGCAGGCTGAGACAAGCGCACAAGTCCGTACAGGAAATAACGGCTGTTCGGCAAAAAGGTTTAGCCGCGCGGGCAGCCTCGCGGCGCAATAGTTGATGTCAATGGTATGAAATCGGCGCAGGGCAGACGTCAGCCGGAGGGTCGAAAAAACAAAAAAATCCGCGCCCTTGCCGCGGCTTACGCCACCTCGGCCATTTGGGCGGCGCATATGGTTTCGACAGGATTTTCCAGTCTGTTTTGAAAGAAGGTCGATGTATTCCTGCTGGATCGATATGCTTCTGAAAATTATTGCAGCCCAGGATGATTGACTATGTTTCCAAGCGTAATCGCAGTGAAATCAAGGGAGAGGTACACATTCTTGTCCGCAACTTTTCATGACCTCCTTGAGTTCTTCTATGAAACCGGGATTCCATATATTGCCGTAATTTCCTGTTTCCATACAAACACGATCCATTTTTTGTTTGCAGAGTAGTAAGGCTTCCTTTACGAGGCGGTATTCTTTTCGCTCGCGAAGGTGGACGTTGCCGTCATCAGCAATATCGGCAATTTCATACCGGAGAGGTACACGCCAGTTCCTGATGCAGGCATTGAACAGGTAATGGTTTACCGGAAACATCCCCATGGTTCCATCCTGATTCTGAAATAACCGGCGGTGTTCATTTTCTCTGTTGAGACCATGAGCCCTGTACTGTTCAAGAATGCTGTCCGGCCATTTGCCCATATGGCGAAGCAGCCCGTCGCAATTGTAAGTATACTGGGGAAAGCCCGCACAGTTGATCCGCAGGCCGTAGTCGCCGTCTTCCGCCCCGTATAATCCATAATCCTCGTTGAAATAACCAAGGAGATCGGAAACCGCTTTAGGCACGAACAAGGCACAGCCCGGCAAATTGGTTAGGCAATAGCCCAGGTTGCCTTCGGGCGTAGTAACGGCGGCACCGTTTTTCAGGGTTTCTTTCTCGCCCCACGCCGGGCCAAGCGTAGATAGCGGCAGACCGTGTCGCCAGAGGGAAAAGATGTGTTCCAGCCAGGTCGGAGACTGGATGAACATGTCGTTGTCGAGCTTGCAAAAATAAGCTGCCGGCGTCATTTGCCAGCCGATATTGCATGCACACGAAATACCCATATTTTGCGGCAGCAGAAAGAGCTTGTCGATCTGGCCTTTCCTGTGCTGCTGCCGTAACCATGTTACCAGGGTCTGGTCACTGCCGTTGTCCACCACAGTCAGAATAAAGGGCACAGCATCCGTACATTTTCGCAAACTGGTGATGGTCAGGGCTGTCAGCTCCGGCCTGTTGAACACGGGCATTGTGATGTTGAGGAAGGGTTGTTGAGTCATAGGTGTTCCAGGATTACTGGGTGATAATCAATCGATAAACTCCAAACTTTGCCTGGGGACTTTCAGGGATTGAACTTGCCCAAAATACTAAACGCTTTCTATAGTAAACCGCTCTACGTTCAAGCTCAGGAGGTTTTTGATGGACAGTACTTTTTTAGGGCATTCAGCTCGGGTGCGCAAGGGCCATGTCATATGGACTCCAAAGGGCTGTAAAAAGAAATTTTTTGGAGAGTAATACTCAAAAAATCATACTGTAGTCCAAAAAATGCACAGTAAAAGTCATGCAATGCGTTGAAGAAGTATTGTATACCAGGCCACATATATGCTCTCATTTCAATCCCTGACAAATAGTGCAAGGTCTTCTGTTACTGGGTTTGTCAAAGGAAAGAGTGTAGCTTATATTGCCAGAAAATCTCATGAATAGCATCGGAAGTTTGTTGGCGCGAATTTTTGAGAAAAAGGATTTTGTGTATCCATCTTGCCCCTGTTGAAGCTGCTGTGCGCGGCCATCACTGCGCATCGGATCAAAAAACAGGGTTGATTGGTGGCGTACGAGTTCAGGCGGTGTAAGTTTTTTAAGACAATTGGCTTCAGTATTTTCAGGCCGCCTATTTGCGGTTCAATGGAAAATGCGCTGGAATCAAAGATTCAGGACATTCAGATTCCTTTGCTACGCTTCGCACGGCATCACGATAAAGCGAATTTGACGAAGAACTGATATTGCCACAGGCATTGGAGTTTTCGTAATGACACAAGGCAGATTGGATTTTAAATACATCTTCACCCACAGCATTTGGCATCAAGCGGAAAGGGATGCTGAGGCATTAGCGGTAAAAAAATTTATGATACGCCTCCCAAGGTAGACACTGTCTAGAGCTTCCTGGGAGAAAACATCATAAAAAATGATGCTTGAAAATTTTAAATACCAACAGCATCGTCAGTAAATACTCAACACGAGGTGATCAACGTGCGTAGAGATGCATCGCGTTTTATGAAAGGCATTGATACTCGCAAACGTATTTTGGAAATAGGTCCTTTTTATTCGCCCATTTTCACCAAGGCGGAGGCTGATGTTTATTATGCGGATATATGCAATGACAGCGAAATATTGCAAAAATTCAAAAATGAACCCTGCGTGAAAAAAGCGGTTTCCATCGATTACGTTATTAAAGAAAGCTACACTGCTGACCTGAAGAACGTTCCTCCTTTCGACTATGTAATTAGCTGCCATGTTTTGGAGCACATTCCCAGGATCATAGATTTTTTTCTGGATATTCAAAATGTCATGAGTCCGGGCGGGTTATTTTACGCCATGCTTCCTGACCACCGGTATTGCTTTGACCATTTCAGGCAACCCACGTCGTTTGCTGAAGCCTGGCATGTCCATGTATCAAAAATTCCCTGTGCGCCCTGGAGTGTTCTTGAGCACGTTATGGACACAATAAGCTGTAATGATTCTACCGTATTTTGGAAAGATGACAGTCTGGCTGTAACAAATCTGCTCTCAAGCGTGAAGGAGTGGGAGCGTTTAGTTGAAACCTACGAAAAAACTGTCGATGGTGCTGTGACAGATGTGCATTTTTCCGTATTTACTCCAAAAACTTTTTTGTATTTTACTTATAACATGATTCGCGCGGGTGTCTTTCCATGGCAATATAAATCGTTTTGTTTTACTCCCTATAGGGACTTTACATTTTCTTTTTCGTTAGCCGCTTGCCCGGCTATGGTTTCGGACCTGGAAATAGCCCGTCATGAAATGACAAAAATTGCAGCTTTGATGGATGAAGATGAAAAACTGCTGAATGGAAAAACTATTCAGTGGTTTTAGAGCAGTTTCACTTTGAAATTGCTCTGGCGACTGCGCGAGCAGGCGCCCGCCGCGAAGGCGTAAGCGCAATTTATTTGCGCGGTTAAACGCCGAAGCGAGCGTGTTTTAAACTTTGAAAATGTACATTTTCAAAGTTAATCTGCTCTAGAGCAGTTTCACTTTGAAATTGTTCTGACGGAAGCGGGCGTCTTGGAAGCATTGTGGATGGATATTCTCGCTGCGAAATTGCTCTAAAAAAAGCGGGTGTACGCTTGCGTACCCCCGCTTTTGGTAAATGGAGCCGTGCAGGCTCTGCCGTGAGCGCATGGCTCCCGACGGCCGCAGTCGGCATGGTCTGCAGAGACCCTAGAGCAGATAAACTTTGAGAATATACATTCTCAAAGTTTAAGGCACGCTCGCTTCGGCGTTTAACCGCGCAGATAAACTGCGCTTACGCCTCCGTAGCGAACGTCTGCTCACGCAGCCGTCCGAGCAATTTAACTTTTAAATTGCTCTAGTGCATCACCTGCGACTTGCGGAAGTTTGCATAGGCTTCACGCATGGCGATATAAGGGTCCACGGCGGCGCTGTTCAGGTCCTCATACAGGGGCAGCACGTCGCCGAGGTCGTTAAAGCGAAAGCCCGCCGCCAGTCCCGTACCCAGTTCCCAGGGCTTGAGGTAGAAGAGGGGGTCGGCAAAGACGTCGCCCACGCGGCCAACGGTATCACGCGCCGAACTTGGGCCAAGGATGGGCCACACAAGGTAAAAACCCTGGCCTATGCCCCAGCGTCCCAGGGTCTGCCCGAAGTCTTCGCCAGTGGGGTCAACCGGCACGATGGTGCGCTTGCCCTTGGCGACATCGGCAAAGCCTGCGCTTGACGTGGTGTTCATGATAAAGCGGCCAAACTCCACCCCGGCTTCCATAAAGCGGAACTGAAGAACGTTGTTCACAAAGCGAACGGGGAAAAGCAGGTTGGAAAAGAAGTTTTTCAGCCCGCCGCGCAGTTGGTGCGGCGTGATGAACACCCAGGCATCGTAGGCTGGTCTGGCAATATAAAGATAGAAAATGTCGTTGAAATGAAACCAGAAGCGGTTCCACGGCTCAAAGGGGTCGGCAATGCTGGCATCGGCGGTGTCGTAGTCGTCAAGGTCGTCAGCCGCGCGCAATGAACCGTAGGGCGTTACCGTGATGGCCCCGGCAGGCAGCATGGGGGCGGCCCCGTAGACTGTCGAGGGCGTGGGTTCCTGCCG
>NZ_JBAIYW010000253.1:0-8284 GCF_036763055.1 Desulfovibrio sp. 1214_IL3152
TTCAAGGCCCTCATCCGCGTGGTCCACAATATGAAAATTGCGGCTGGCCTTGCGCCCTGCCGCCCCGCCCGGCGTATACAGCGGACGGGTTCCGGCAAATGCGCGCAAAATGCGGTACTGGCGCACCTGAGGAAAAAGCGGCTCGCCAATATCAAGCAGGCGCAGCACTTCTTCCGTTGTGGGGGTGGTGTCGTCCGGCCTGTCGGTGGATGCGGAGGTGGTGCCGAGAATGGTGATGGAGCCGTGCGGCACGAAAATATCGCCGTCGCCGCTGGGGTGCAGACGGTTGATGACCCTTGAGGTGAAACGGTGGTTGAAAACCACCAGCGTTCCCCTGTCGGGCGAAAGCGCCACATCAAGGCCAGCCATGCCCGCAATGCGTCCGGCCCACGAGCCTGCGGCGTTGATGACACACTGGCAGGCAATGTCAACGGTTGCCCCGGTGTGGCGGTCAATGGCTGTAACGCCGCACACCCGGCCATTGCGCAACTTTATGGCAGTTGCCTCATGGTAGGTGAGCATACGCCCGCCATGACGCCGGGCAGACATGGCGTTGTGCAGCACCAGACGGAAGCCGTCCACACAGGAGTCCGGCACACGAAAAACCCGGCGCACCTCAGGCGAAAGATTCGGCTCCAGGCGCAGCGCCTCGGTCACGTCAATTTCCTGCGCGTCAATACCAGCCTCGCGGCAACCCATGACAAACTTTTCAACATATGCGGGGTCGTCCTGCGGCGTAAGCGCGAAAAAACCTTCGGTTTCCTCGACGCATTGCCTGCCGATACGACGCACGATCATGTTTTCCTCAATACACTCCCGGGCGGATTCATTGTCATTGACGACATACCGCGCTCCGCTGTGCAGCAGACCATGAAAGCGTGAGCTGGTTCCGTGGGCGATGCCCCCCTGCTCAAGCAAAATGGCGGGAATTCCCCGCATGCACAGGTCGCGCAGCGCACCGATGCCGGTCGCGCCGCCTCCAATGACTACAACGGTTGTTTCCAGCATGCAGTCTCCTGATATATATGTAGCTTATGCAACCATGTCCGGATAGAATAGGCGGGCCGCACTTGTTCGGGCCAGCCTTGCAGGGCAGGATGACATCTGTTTTTTCTGCCTGCCATGTTGAGCTTTTTGCTGTCTTGCGTCAAGCTTGCGAATCTTATTAAAAAGTTGGATATGCCCTGCCTGCTCTCTGCTTTTTTTACAAAAAAAGCGGAACAAAAACGCGACACGGATACAAGAAAAAGGAATGTCATGAACTGGTCAAAGAAGCGCTGTGTGATTCTGGATATGGACGGAACCGTATACCTTGGGCATATCCCCATTGAAGGGGCCGTAAGCTTTATACAGCGCCACTGGCAGGACCTGGATTTTTATTTTCTCAGCAACAATACGTCCAAATCGCCCGCAAGCTATGTGGAAAAACTCCGGGGCATGGGCATTCCCGCCCATATTGAGCGCATGCTTTCGCCGGTAAGCCCCCTGGTGGATTTTCTGCGCGCCAACAATATCAGCCGCGCCTATCCCGTGGGAAACAGCGATTTTCAAAGCGACCTGCAAAGCCGCATGCCCGAACTGCAGCTGACCGAAGATGGCGCGCAGGCAGTCATTCTGGCCTATGACACCCAATTGACCTATGAAAAGCTGGCCCGGTCGGCCCTTTTGCTTCAGGACGGCAAGGTGCTTTTTCTGGCGACGCATCCCGACCTTGTATGCCCCTCCCCCGAAGGCCCGCTTCCTGATGTGGGCAGCTTCATCAGCCTGTACCAGACCGCCACCGGGCGCAGCCCGCAGCACATCTTCGGCAAGCCGGACCCCACGGTGCTGGCCCCGCTTCTGAAGCGCTATGCCAAAGATGAAATGGTCATGGTGGGCGACCGCCTCAGCACAGATAAAAAGCTGGCGGAAAATGCCGGCATTGATTTCATTCTTGTGCTGAGCGGCGAGGCAGTGCGCGCGGACCTTGAAAAGGAAAGCGTCCAGCCTACCCTGGTTGTGGACGATCTGGGCCATGCGGAGGCATACTGGAGATGACGGAGCGCTGCCCCCCTGCCTCGGCTGCCAGTCACGTCAGCTCACGCGCCCGAAGATATGCATGCGCATGAAAAAGCCGCTCCTTACGGAGCGGCTTTTTCATAATGAGCCGGAGCACTTCAGTCTGCAATGCTCTGCCTCTTCAGAACACGGTTCTTTACCGTGCTCCTGAGCAGGTTAGCGCTGAAATGCTTCATATTTCAGCATGTTCATTCAGTCGAAAAATGCGATTTTCGGCTGAACCCACGCCACGTTGTGACGCACTGCACTTTCGTGCAGCGTTAGAGCATTTTACCCTTTTTCAAAGTTAATCTGCTCTAGTTGCCGCCCATAAGCCAGTTGAGGGGCGTAAGCGACAGCGAGGGGAAGAAGAGCAGCACAAGCAGCATGATGACTTCTATCAAAATAAAGGGGATCAGTTTGACAACAAGCTGCGTTATTTTGATATTGCCAATGCCGCACACAACATACAGCACTGTGCCCACCGGCGGTGTGATAACGCCGATACCGAGGTTGAGCACAAAAAGCAGCCCGAAGTAATACGGGTCAATGCCCGCCTGCTGGATCAACGGGTAAAACACCGGCGCAAAGATCAGGATATTGGGCGTCAGGTCCATGACCATGCCGATAAGGAAGAGGAAAAGGTTGATCGCCAGCAGCAGCATAATGGGATTGTCAATCAGGGGCGTAAACAACGCTGTCATCTGATTGGGTATCTGCGCAATGGTGATAAACCAGCCCACCGCAGTGGCTGCGGCAACAACCAGCATGACCACAGAAGTCGTGTGCGCGGCGCGGGCGCTCACACGCAAAAGATCACGAAATGAAAGCTCGCGGTAATAGAGCATGCACACTGCGATGGCGTAGATGGCCGCAAAGGCACCGCCCTCAGTGGGGGTGAATATCCCGAAACGGATACCGCCCAGCAGCAGCACCGGCATCATGAAGGCCGGGGTTGCATCAAAAAGAATCTTTATGGCTTCGGCCCTGGTAAAGGTGATGGTTTCGTTGTAGCCGTCGATGCGTACCACAAAGAACCACACGACCATGAGTGCCAGACCGATCATAATGCCGGGCACAAGGCCGATCATGAACAGCTTGGTAATGGAAAGGCCGCTGATGGTGGCGCCAAGCAGAATGAAGTTGGTGCTCGGCGGAATGATGGGACCAAGAATGGCGCCCGAGGCAATAACAGCCCCGGCGCGACCCGGATTATACCCCACCTGCTTCATCATGGGCAGCAGCAGCCCGCCCAAAGCCGCGGCTTCGCCAACAGAGCTGCCCATAAGACCTGCAAAAAGAATACTCGCGATAATGGCCGCATAGCCAAGCCCGCCGCGAACCCGGCCGATCATGAGCTGGGCCAGCTGCACCACCCTTTTTGAAAGGCCGCCCGCGGACATGATTTCGCCGGCGAACACAAAAAAGGGAATAGCCATGAGGGGATAGTTGTTGGCCCCGTCCAGCATGCTGCCTGGGATGATCATGGCGTCCCACATGCCGGAGTGCCACATGAGCACTATGGCGCAGAGCACCAGAACCAGAGCGATAGGAATGCCAAGAGCAAGAAAGAAAAAGAGAGTTCCCAGAAAAATAAACAGCTCCATTTTTCTCTCCTATCCCTTATGGAAGGTGTCTGCCGGACGACGAACGAGCACCGCCAGGGAGCGCAACTGGAAGATCAGGGCGCAAAAAGCCATGATGGGCAAGGTGCCGTTGATAAAGGCCATATTGACATCCGTGGCCACGGAATAGGTATCCATGGTCTGCAGCACGTTGACGATGCCGCCGTACAGCAGCAGCCCCAGGGCAAAAATGCTGCAAAGTGATGCTGTAATATCAACATACTTGCGCGATGCGCCCTTGAGCAGCACCACAAACATGTCCACAGCAATGTGTTTGTTGCGGTAAAAAGCTTCGATGGCGCCGAAAAACGTGATGTAAATGAAAAGAAAGCGCGCCCATTCCTCACTGGGAGGATAGCTGGACGAAAAAACGTAACGCAGAAAAGCGTTATAAAAAACCAGGCCGATCATGCCCAAAAAAATCGCTGCACAAAAAATTTCAAAAAGCAGCTGAGCTTTTGTCTCTTTGGGCGGATTCAGGTCCGGTTCATGTAGGGTGTATACTCCGGGAGCGTGGTCCGGCGGGTATTCTTTTGAATTTTCGTTTTGCATCTGCAACCTCTGCGAAAACGGCACGCAGCCGCCTGTCATGCGGCACGGCCTGTCTGGCTTGCTTGCTACAAAGGACCGGAAAATGCTTTCTGGCCCTTTGTAGCAACATACTGTGTCTTATTTGGATTCACGATAGCTGTCGGCGCTATCAAGAATGGCCTGGGCATTGGGTACAGTGTCGTAAAAAAGCTTCCAGCTGCGCTTGCCGGCATTCACCAGATGCTCATGAAGTTCCTTGCTCGGCTCATGAATATTGCCCTTGTTGGCAAGAATGGTGGCCTTGGCCTTTTCATCGCCGTCCGCAACCATAGCCCACACGTCATCGGCGGAACGTTTGGCGGCCTCTTCAATCCACTTCTGGTCCTGTTCAGGCAGGGACTTGAAGAATTTGTCGTTGATGTAGAGGGAATGGATGACCAGGATATGGCCGGAAAGGCTGATCTCGGGAGTGATTTCGTACATCTTGAGGCTGACGATGTCCGCAAGGGGGCTGTCGCCGCCGTCAATCACACCCTGGTCAAGGGCGCCAGGGACTTCGGCGAAGGGCATGGGCTGCCCGCTGATGCCGCATTCCTTGGCAAAGTTGGTGTACAGGGGAATATTGGGTACGCGCATGCGCAGGCCTTCGAGGTCTTTCACTTCCTTGATGGGCTTTTTGGAATAGAAGTGGCGGAAGCCCAAAGGAAAGGCGTTAAGGGTACGCAGGCCGGACTTTTCGGTAAAACCCTCATTGATCAGCTCAAACGTCTTGCCTTCCATGGCGCGGCGGGCATGGTCAAGATTGTCGAACAGCATGGGGGTTTCAAGCATGGCCATGGCCGGATGCAGAGCCGAGGTCTGGGTGCCGGTGGCGCACATCTGGATGATGCCCTTGCGGGTCGCGGCAATGTAGGCGTCTTCCTTGCCAAGCTGGCTGTTGGGGAAAACCTGCACTTCATATTTGCCGTTGGAAAGTTCTTTCAGATACTTGCCAAACAGGTGCATGCCTATGGTTTCCGGTTCGCCTTCCGGCTTCATACCGGCCATTTTGATGACAGTAGCCGCCCCCGCAGTGGGAGCCGTGCTGAGAGCAAGCCCACAGATCAGACCCACGGCGACAAAAAGCGCAACAAGACGTTTCATTACAAATCCTCCAAATTTTTTATGTTCAGCGTGAACGGCAGAACCGCCCACCAGTGAACGCACGGGCGACAACCCCGCCCCCCGCAGCGCACACATATACCCGGGTAAATGCGGCAGATTCAATCCCTACTTGCCAAATTTTTTTTATGCAAGCCCTTTGGCAGAATCACGGCTCCAGACATCTTGCCGGAAATTACCAGAATGGGTGTTCACAGTTGCCATAGTCTGAAAACGGCACATTGAAACAGCAAAAACAGCGGGTTGACGCACCAGACAACGGGAAAAGCTTCACGAAACGAAACATGCTTTTCCATCTTGCGCGTATTATCCCCGGCCTGCCTGGAGTTCAGACAGATTGCCGCCCCTTTGTACCCCAAAAGCACAAAACACACCACATTGAAGCCCTCTGCCGGAAGAGCGAAAAAACACGCCTGCATTTAGCCTGTCCGCCGTTATCGGCAAGGTGTTTCTCCGTTGCCAACGGGCTTTCTTATGGTCAGGCAACCCGCCTGGGTGGTATCATAATATAAAACATATAACATTTGAATATATAACTATCAGACAAAAATATTCTCCTGACGGCCCCGCATTGCCAGGTTACATTTCCCATACAGCGGCACTGCAAATAACAAAACATCAATGGAAAATAACACAAGAACAATACATGTGCATATTCTTAAATAGATAGTTTATTAATAATGATTAACCAACAACTCTATTCAATCACACTATATTGTGATTTTTTTTACATTCAATGCATTATAGTTATTTTTTTTCCTTCTTTACTGTTTTTCTTGAAAATATGTATCATTGATCACTCATTCAATAAAAATCTATTGTAATGAATAAATAATCGTGTAAGTATATTGATTAAATTTATAGCGCTATACATAAACGTCTCTAATGCTTCATAATTTGTCTTTATGGCATGAAAGAGACACCATCAACTCTATCTTGCTTGGAGGTTGACGGATGAAGCGATCTTTTTTTCTTGCAATGGTTGTGGCAATGCTTGCAATTATTGCTGCCCAGGATGTGTTCGCCGCAAACCAACTGGGTATAAAGCTGCCTGAAGATCCGACAAAAGCGTACATCACCCTGGGCATTCTTGTTATTGCGGCAATCATGTTTTTTACTGAAGTTGTACCGCTGCCCATAACAGCACTGCTTGTGCCGGTGGCCCTGTCATTGACAAACGTCATATCTTCAAAAGTCGCCTTCAGTTACTTTGGCGATCCCACAGTGGTACTGTTCATGGCCATGTTTATCGTGGGTGAGGCCACATTCATTACCGGCTTTGCAGACAAGGTTGGTGCTCTGGCTGTCAGGCTTTCCAAAGGCAACCCCATCAAGCTTCTTGTTTATGCCATGGCCGCAGTGGGACTGCTTTCCTCTGTGCTTTCCAATACAGGAACCACGGTGGTCGCCGTGCCGATGATTCTCGGCATGTGCATGAAGGCCAAGCTGGCCCCCGGAAAAGTGCTTATGCCCGTAGCCTTTGCGGCTTCTCTTGGCGGCACGGTAACCTTGGTAGGCACGCCGCCCAACGGCATCATCAACTCCATGCTCTCTCAGACCGGGCAAAGTCCTTTCGGCTTTTTCGAATTCGGTCTGATCGGCATTCCGCTTCTGGTCGCGGGCCTTCTTTACTACGGACTGATAGGACACCGCTTTTTGCCCGAAGGACGACAGATCGACGATGCTGTTCTGTCGGAAGAAGCCCAGCCGCGCCGCGAAAATAAAATGTGGCATGCCATGGCCGTCTTTGCCTTCGTAGTCTTCATGATGGCCAGTGAACTTGTTCCCCTGACGACGGCGGCCATGTTTGGCGCCTGCATGATGGTCATTACCGGCTGTATGACCATGCGTGAAGCATTCCGCAGCGTTGACTGGACAACCATTTTTCTGTTTGCGGGCATGCTGTCCATGTCGGCAGCAATGGACAAGTCCGGCGCGGCGGCTATTGTAGCCAACGCGGTGGTCAGCACTGTCAGCGATCCCTGGCTGCTCATGCTCGTCTGCTGTGCGCTCACGGCGATCATTACCAACTTCATGTCCAATACCGCCACGGCAGCCCTTATGGCTCCTCTGGCCTTGCCCATTGCTCTGGGCAGCGGTATTTCTCCCCTGCCCATCATCATGGGTATAGCCATGTCAGCCTCGGCCTGCTTTCTTACGCCTATTGCCACGCCGCCCAACACCATCGTACTTGGCCCCGGCAGGTACACGTTCCTTGATTACGTCAAGGCCGGCTGGCCCTTGCAGCTCATTACCCTTATCATGTGCTGGCTGCTTATCCCCCTGATCTGGCCTTTCCATTAGGCTGCCGTCAGGTGCGCTGTGGCCATGGGCGCCACAGCAGTTAATGCTGATAAAGAACGGGACGGTGTGGACATGAAGGAAATCCATTTTGACGACATAGCGCGCACTGTGGCGGAACTGGCCATAGAAGCCTGCTACCGCCTGCCGGACGACATGGTTGCGGCCATGCGCGCGGCACGAACGCGCGAACCATCGCCCGTGGGGCGTAACATCCTGGATCAACTGCTGGAAAATGCTGAAATCGCCGCCAGGGGCGATCTGCCCCTGTGCCAGGATACCGGCCTTGCCGTGGTCTTTGCCGAAGTGGGACAGGATGTGCGCATTGTGGGCGGTCCTTTTGAAGATGCCGTCAATGAGGGCATCCGCAAGGGGTACACTGAAGGATATCTGCGCAAATCCTGTGTGGACGAGCCACTGTTTGAGCGCAAAAACACCAAGGACAACACCCCTGCCGTCATCCATACCCGCATTGTACCCGGCAACGGGCTGCGCCTGCGGCTGGCCCCCAAGGGGGCAGGCTCGGAAAACAAGAGCGTGCTCAAGATGCTCGTGCCGGCAGACGGCATTGACGGAGTGCGCAAGGTGGTTCTGGATGCGGTGCTGGCCGCCGGCCCCAATTCCTGTCC
>NZ_JBAIYW010000132.1:0-7979 GCF_036763055.1 Desulfovibrio sp. 1214_IL3152
AAAGACGTGGCCCTGCTGACCGACGGGCGTTTTTCAGGCGGAACAAACGGCGCGGCCATCGGGCATATTTCGCCCGAAGCGGCGGACGGCGGCATTATCGGCCTTGTGCGCGAAGGCGACATGATCCATGTCGACATTCCCGGCCGCAAGCTTGACCTGATGGTGGCTGAGGACGAACTTGAACGTCGCCGCGCGGCCCGCACCGTGATGGAAAAGCGCAGCCCCTATCCGGTGCTGCGGCGTTATGCGCACCTTGTCAGCTCCGCAGCCAACGGCGGACGCTACAGGGATATCTAAAGCCGTTTGTCTTACAAATGTTCTCGTGTGTTTTTATTGGGCCGCCTGTGAGGCGGCCCTTCTGCATCCCCCAAAGAATTTTTAATTACCATGTGGCGTAAGGCTCGCGATGCATACTGCGGAAGCCCTGTTGATCTAAAAATGATATTTGTAATAATTTTGAAATATGCATTTCACAGTTAAAATGCCCACTCGTGGGCGAGTCCCAGGGGCGGCTTGACGCGAGCGGTGAATGACACTACATAAACGGCTGCTAACACTTTTTTAAAACCTCAACAGGATCAGGCCAAATGAAGAATTCCCGCTAAAACATGCTGTGATGTTTTGCCGTGCAGAGCACGGGGGATGGATGCCCCCGATGGTTCTTCGGCATGCGGGAATTTCGCTTTACCTGGTTTTGCCTCTGGCGTTCTCCATTCTTTATGGGATGTAGACGTGCATTTGGAGACTGCGGAAAGGAAATTTCCAGCAGTCTTTTTTTATGCGCACTTCGTGAATACGGAGGCCAGACGCCCAGGAGGTTTCCTGTATGGCTTTGATCAGTATTTCCAGTCTTGATTTTGCCCACCCCGGAGGATTGCAGGTTTTTGACAGCGTATCACTACAGCTTGATACGGGCTGGAAGCTTGGCCTGATCGGCAGAAACGGACGCGGTAAAACCACGTTTTTGAAGCTACTGTGTGGTGAATACCCGCATCGCGGCTCTATTCATACGCCGGTGGAGATGGATTATTTTCCCTTTGCCGTGAAAAATACGGAGCAGAGTGGTCTGGATGTGGCCCGAAACATCTGTGCCGGCCTGGAGAAGTGGCGGCTGGAGCGAGAGGCCTCGCTGCTGGAGCTTTCTCTTGAAGCACTTGCACGGCCGTTTCGGACGCTAAGCGGTGGTGAAGCCACCAAGCTTCTGCTGGCGTCGCTGTTTTTGCGAGGAAATAATTTTCTGCTTATTGACGAGCCCACCAGTCATCTGGATATCAAGGCGCGCCGGATAGTTGGAACGTACTTGCAGGCCAAGAAAGGCTTTATCCTGGTTTCGCACGACCGGGTTCTTCTGGACGGCTGCATTGACCATGTATTGTCCATTAACCGTGCAGGAATAGAGCTACAGCGCGGCAACTTCAGTTCGTGGCAGACTAATCGCGAACGGCGGGATCAACAGGAACTGGCGAACAACAGCAGGCTCAAAAAAGAGATAGCACGGCTGGAGGAAAGTGCCAGGCGCAGTGCCGACTGGTCGCGAGCGGCCGAAAAAGGCAAATTCGGCAATGGGCCGGTGGACCGTGGGTTTATTGGACACAAAGCGGCCAAGATGATGCAGCGGGCCAAAACCGTGGAATCCCGGCGCGGTAAGGCTGCGGATGAAAAAAAACAGCTTTTGCGTAACCTGGAGAATGATGCTCCGCTGTCCATGCGGCCCCAGACGTTTCACAGCAGGCGCCTTGCAGAGTGCCGGGGCTTGTCTTTCAGCTATGGCGATGTGCCTGTGCTGCGGAAGATTTCGTTTAGCATCATGAGCGGAGAACGTCTGGCACTGTCCGGTAGAAACGGCAGTGGAAAATCCACGTTGCTGAAGCTTTTGGCCCGGAAATTGACGGAATTTCAGGGAACCATGTACCTTCCCGGCGGTTTGCGCATTTCCTGCGTCCCGCAGGATGCCTCCTTTCTGGCCGGGAGCCTGAAAGACTTCACCCGTAAACGGGGTATTGATGAAAGCCTGTTCCGGGCGGTGCTGCACCGCTTCGGTTTTGAACGAAGCCAGTTTAGTACAGATATGAGCGGGTTCAGCGCCGGTCAGAAAAAGAAAGCGCTTCTTGCAGCAAGTCTTTGCGAAGAGGCACATTTGTATCTTTGGGATGAGCCGCTGAACTATATCGATGTGATTTCACGGGTGCAGATAGAAAACCTGATCCTGGAATATCAGCCGAGCATGGTACTGGTTGAACATGATCAGATGTTTCTGGAGCGTGTAGCCACGGAGACGCTGCACCTCTCGCCTGTTGACGGATAGTGCATTCCCGTGCCGCGCTGCCGTAGCGACTTGCCCAGCGCCGCAGCCAGATTCCGTTTTGGCGGGCTGGCAGCATGGGCCTGCATCTCGTATGCCGGTTTGAAAGGCCACCGATTTTGTTCTACCTCATTACAGGGAAGGCAAGAGAAGCATGCGTCAAAGCGGTCTTGTCTGCCGGGTCTACTGGACGGCATATACGGTTGCCTGGCGTCCTCTGCTCCTCTGGCCTCTGGTGTTGAAAAACTGTTTGGATATTTGTTTCAGGAGGTCTCATGAAGTTGAAAACATCAATCCTGCCGCTGATTGCCCTTGTTCTGGCTCTGGCGTTCTCAGCAGGTCCGGTCCGGGCCGCGCAGACAGAAGCCAGGGCCTTTTTTGCCCCGGACGGCGGCATCCGGGAGGCGGTCATCGACCACATCAACAGGGCTGAAAAGTCCATTCATATCCTGTCTTACTATTTTTCTGAGCCCCGCATAGCCAAAGCCCTGGGCAAGGCTGCCGGGCGCGGCGTAAAGGTGGAGGCCGTGCTTGACGCCAAGGGCGGCGGCAAGGACAAAAATCCCTATCTGGCGCAGCAGCTCAAGGATGCCGGGGCCGCCGTCTATATGGACGGCAACCACAAAACCATGCACAACAAAGTCGTGATATATGACGGAAAAACAGTGCAGACAGGCAGTTACAACCTGCGCAAGGGCGTGGACAAAAAGAATGCGGAAAATGTGCTGTTCATCACCTCGGAAGACGTGGCCGCGCAGTATCTGAAGGATTTTCAGAAGCACAAGGCCCATTCGCGTCCATATTGACACACGGTCGGGCAAGGGCTGCGCGTTTCGCATGCGTGAGGGCTCTGGCTGAAGGCACGGCATGAGATTGCGACGGCCCGACATACCTTTCCGCTTGGCGGCACAGATAAAAATAGTCCGCTTTCCCTCAGGAAAGCGGACTAGGGCAGATTAACCTTGAAATGTTTCACATTTCAAGGTTTTCATTCAGTCGAAAAATGCGATTTTCGGCTGAATCCACGCCACATTGTGGCGTGCAGCACTTTCGTGCAGCGGTAGAGCATTTACACTTTTTCAAAGTTAAAATGTTCTATTGCTGTTTTCAGGCGTGCCGAATGCCAGAGCAGGCTTGATTTGCAGCGGCTCCGGCGGCTCGCGGGCAGACTATTGGCTGCAAGGCGTGTGCGCTGTTACGCGCTGTAGTGAACGCCAGAAAACTTTGAAAAATCAGATGCTCAAAGGTAAAACGCCCTACTTGGCGCTTTTTGCCAGCACGTCCAGCATCAGCGCATCGGGCTGCTTGGCGCAGGCGTCCAGGAATACCTTGAGGGTTTCGTCATTTTCCAGAATGGAAGCCTGGGTTTTGTTTTTGCCCCTGTTATAGCCATCCAGCCAGATGACAAAGCCACTGCCGTTGTCGGGGTCGTCATTGTAATTCTTGCAGGTGGTCTTATCCGCCTGCCAGGTTCCCTTTTCGGGCGTGGGCTGCGCCTTGCGGGCCTTGGCCCATACGTCGGCCACCTTGTCGGTGGGTTTTGCCTGACAGTAGGCATACACTTCCGTAAGTATGGGAGCCAGAATTTCAGGGTGCGCCACGGTGTCGCCCAACCCGGCACTGACGTAGCCATCGATCTGCAATGACTCAAAAATGGGCGGCTGCCCACCGTCCGTCATGGGGATGGTCACAAGCTCGGCACAAATAAAGGAATCGGGGGCGATTTTTTCGTTGTCGGCCTGGGCCGCCAGAGGCAGGCCAAGCAGCAGGCAACAGAGAACAAGAACTTTCTTCATGAAAACTCCCTATGGTGAAAGACTAGTTCTTCCATTACCCACAGGGGCGCGTCTGTCAACAGCCAATATGTCTGCGAGGAGCCTGATCCATATTCCCTTCCAGCATGTGGACGCTGCGCCCGGCCAGTGCCGCATAGTCCGGGTTATGGGTAACCATGACTATGGTCAGCCCCTCACGGTTCAATTCCTGCAAGAGTTGCATGATGGCGTCGCCCGTGACCATGTCCAGGCTGCCGGTAGGTTCGTCGGCAAAAAGAACGCGGGGCGCGGCGGCAAGGCCACGGGCAATGGCTACGCGCTGTTGTTCGCCGCCGGAAAGGGCAGAGGGCAGGCTGTCTTTTTTATGCTCCAGCCCCACACGTTCAAGGCACGCGGCCGCCCTGCGGCGCATTTCTTCCGGTATGCCGCGAAAACTGTTGGCCCCGGGCAGCAGCACGTTTTCCATCACCGTGAGGTAGGGCATAAGGTGATGCGCCTGAAAAATCATGGCAAAGGCGCTGTTGCGCAGATGGTCGCGTTGCTTTTCGCGCATGGCCCGCAGGTCTGCCCCTTCAAAAAGCACTTGGCCGCTGTCAGGTTCGGTCAGGGTGGAAAGCACGTTGAGCAGGGTGGATTTGCCCGAACCGGAACGGCCTGTGACAGCCACAAACTCTCCCTGCTCAATACGCAGGTTCACGCCGCGCAGTACCGGGGAAGACACGCCACCCGCATTATATGATTTAACTATATCAATGGCTTCAAGCATGTATTCATCCTCTTGTGCGGCTACAGCGAAGTAAGGGCCGCCGCCGGGTTGGCGCGGGCAGCCTTGCAGGCGGGAAAGGCGGCGGCAAGCACAGCCAGCGCCCCGGCAAGCAGGCCATAACCGAACATGGCGGCCGGGGAAAAGGCCGGGTAGGCGGCGGCTTCTAGCTGCATGGCGACCAGAACCTTGCCGCCTGCCAGATACCCGGCCACATAGCCGAAGGTTCCCGCCAGAAAGCCTATGACCAGGGCTTCAGCCGCAAAAATGAAAAAGACCGCCTGGCGCGAAAAACCCACGGCACGCAGCAGGCCGATCTCTTTGCGCCGTTCGTTGACGGACACAAGCATGGACATGACCACCATCACACAGGCGGAAAAAAGAATGACCACCGTGACCACAAGGGCCATGTTCTGCGCAAAGGAGATGGAATACATGCGCTGGGCCACCACCTGACGCAGGGCGCGTATGTCCTGCCCCGGCAGGGCGGCTTCCAGTTCGCTTACGATGTCTTCAATGGGGCAGCCCGAGCAGAGCGCTGCCACCTCGATAAAGCCTGCGGCGTCTGGTGCGTTGAAAAGCTGCTGCGCCGTGCCGATGGGCGCAAAAAGCACGTTGTCGTCGTCGCTGCCCGTGGGCTGAAGCACTCCTTCCACAAGAAAATGCTCGTCATTGAGCAGAACGGTCTGTCCCGGAGCAAGGCTCAGGCGTTGGGCAAGGGCTGAGCCGGCCAGAAGCCGGTGAGCGTGGGAAAATTCTGTGCCTGTTTCTGACGGGGACGGATTGGCTGAGGTGCTGTCGCCGTGGGGGGGCATGCCGTGTCCAGCAGGGCGCACGCCCATTGGTGCGGTCTGTGCGTTTGGCTCTCCCGATTCTTTGCTTCCGTTCTGTCCGGCGGTTGCGGCGTGCATGGCCTGATCATTTCGTGCCGGAGCCGTTGCGGGCATGGTGTCCGCAGGCGTTGCTCCTGCGGCATTGGCGGCGTGGCGGGCGTGTTCCTCCTCCATGCGGCGCATGAGCGGATCCGGGGCGTGCATGCCTTCAATCCCCGGAATGTTTCCCTGCACACGCCAGAACTGCTTGAGGTCAAGTTCGCTGGAAAAGTCCACGCCCACAAGCGGCACAAGGACGTCGGGAGCCTGGGCCTGCGCGGTAAACGAGGCCAGCCCGGCGAGCTTGGGGGCCACCACGGAGATTCTGTCCTTGAGAGGAATGGCCGCAATGGCGCGCAGTGTTTCAGCCAGAGGGATGCGTCCGCTGTCTACCAGCGCGTTGCCCAGAGGGATGCCGCCGTAAGAGATTTGCAGGCTTTCACGCTTGGGCGTGATGGCGATATTGGCCCCGAAGGCGCTGAGCTTTTTTTCAAAGCCTTCGGCCACGGAGGAAGAAACGTTGTTAAGTGCCGTAATAGCCGCCACACCAAGAAGAAAGACCGAAAGCAAGGCGGCGGAGCGCCCCCATTTTTGCCGCAGGCAGCGCAGCGGTATGGTTATGATGTTCATAGGTTACAGACCCTTGAAAAATCTGACGCCGTCCCGCAGTTCCTCTGCCGGGACAACAACGGTCTCTCCCGAAACCGTAAAGTTTACAGGGTGGGGATTGCAACCGCCCTTGCGCAGGCCGATACGTTCGATGGGAAAGACCATGCCGCATTTCTGGCAGGTCATGGCGTCGCCTGTCTGCTTGTAGCCCTTGCCTGCCTGCCAGCAGGCGTCACAGGCGTCCAGAGCAAGGCGCACCCTGCCTGCGGCATCCCGCAGGGTAAAGAAGATAACGTTGGTTCCGTCCACATTGACCTTGTAGAAGGCCGCTTTTCCGGTGACCCCGGCAAGGGGCAGACTTACGGCTTCGTCTTTTATTTCCAGTGTGGTTTCACGGCTGAAAAGACTGCCAAAGGGGCCGGCCTTGGCCGGGGCCGCCATGAGCATACATGCCAAGGCAAGCAGGCAGGTACCCAGGACGCGATACAGGAACTGCATGGATCTGCGGTCAGGCAGGGCGGCGGTTTTGGTTGTCGTTACTCTGGGGGCCTGCCTGCCGGCAGGGCGGGCGCGTAAGAGCAAGGGGATTTGGGGGCGGTGCTGAAACATGTATCCTCCATCTGCCGCGTAGGGCGTATACATACTTTTTTAGTATGAGAACATGTTTCGGCAAAATTTGCCAGCCATTTTCTTTCTTTTTGATATTCGCTGGTTTGCAGGTATTGGGCTGAGCGATCATAGAGCCTGAGGCTTCATGCCAGAGCGGTTATTGTATGGCGCAATGCTTTTAGAGCAATTTTACTTTAGAGCAGTTTCACTTTGAAATTGCTCTGGCGACTGCGCGAGCAGGTGCCCGCCGCGAAGGCGTAAGCGCGATTTATTTGCGCGGTTAAACGCCGAAGCGAGCGTGTTTTAAACTTTGAAAATGTACATTTTCAAAGTTAATCTGCTCTAGAGCTGTTTATTTGCGCGGCTAAGCGCCGGAGCGACCGTTCCGTACGCTTTGAGGATGTCTATTCTCTACGTTAAAATGCGCTATTGTCGGCAGGCGTTTGCGCGGCGGATGATGCGAGGAATGACGCGCTGAATGGCGTGTGGAGTGAGCTTGTTCTTCGCACGGTGGGTTGCCGCCCTGCGGGGTGGGAGGCTTTCAGCTTCTGTTCTATTGGCCGCCTGCGCGGCGTGCGGCAAGGCGGGGCCGGTTATGGGGCTTCGCCCCCTTCTCGGCCCCCCTTGCATCCCCCCCGAAGCACCCCCCCTTCAGGTTTTCAATTGCCGTGCGTTCGCGAGGGCTGCGCGTCTTGTGCTTCGGGAGCTTCCCGCCCTTCGGTCGGGTGATCTCCCTGCGCGCCGCGCAATGCCATCGTGCGCTCTTGCTCTGCATGAAGGCCGTGGAGCGTCTGCCCGCTTGGGGGACGCCAAGGAGCGGCAACAGCTTGTTCCCTGTTGCTGACTTGTGAAGGCAGCCGCCCTGCGGGGTGGGAGGTTTTCAATTTCTGCGTTTTGGCCGTCTGCGATCGGTTGCAGCCCATAGAGCAGTTAACGAATGAAATGAGTTAACTGCTCTGCAAGGATTTTCTTGAAAATCCTTGCCACGAAATGCGAGAAGGCAGGCTTTTGCCTGCCGTAAGCGAGCATTTCAAGTGTTAAATGCTCTA
>NZ_JBAIYW010000089.1:0-7961 GCF_036763055.1 Desulfovibrio sp. 1214_IL3152
GACGTCCGTGTGCAGGCCCACCACGCGAACGGCCTTGCCGTGCTCATCACGGTGGGTCACATAGCCCCGGCTGAGAATCCAGGCCCAGGTTCCGTCGCCACGCCGCATCCGGTAGGTGCACTCAAAACTGTCACCCTGCTTGGGATCGTTGATGAATTCGATCTGCATGGGAACAATGTTTTCATAGTCGTCCGGGTGGACTTTGCTGGTCCAGGATGTGGACAGGGGCGGGAACTCGTCGCTGGTATAACCTAGCATGTCCAGATAGCGGGGGCTGAAGTAGATGACATTGGTGCTGGGGTTCCAGTCCCAAAGGCCGTCACTGGCCGCATTGAGCGCCAGCATGAGGCGGCTTGTATCATTGCGGGTGGTGGAGAGAACCGCGATTTCGGGCAGATTTCGGGGTGGCGGGTGGGTGGGGCGCGCTGGCCCCTCGCCAGCGGGACGCTGTTTTTCCAAAGCCACGTTGCACCCTGTGACCAGTGTGGCGCGGCCAAAAACGTCGCGCCGTAAGACCAGTATCTGCGAGCGCACCCAAAAATCGTCAAAAGGATAAAAAACTTCAAGGTGCGGCCCGTGGGAGCCGTTGAGCGCTGTTTCCAGAGACTCAAGCAGCTGGGCCAGGCTTTCAAGGGGGCAGTGCTCCAGATAGTCTTTCATGCTGCGCGGCGGATTGCTTTCCAGGTGCAGTTGGTCACGCGCTCCGACACTCATGAAAAGCCTGTCTGATGCCGTGTGCCACTCCCAGACAGGATCGTGTGATTCGATTTGTATATATTCTGGTATAATGCTTGATTTTTTCGGCATAAAAGTGTCAACCGTGCATTATTACAAGAGATCGGTGGAATGATGACAGGATGGATTGATTTGTGGGATCTGCCGTTTTGCATGTGTCATGCAGGAAAAACAGCAACATGTTCAGTATAATGGATATACGAATATAAATCCAGTATCCTTTATGTCCCTTTGAAAAAAAACGCGGCTTGAATTTGAGGCGGCTGGGGGTTTTTGCGCGTGATATGCTATTTCACCGCGCCAAATTTTGTGAGCCGGAAAACGGATGTCCTTTGTGGATTTTGCCGCCGCCGGGCAGCCTGCAGATGGCAGGTACGAACAGTCTTTTTAAGGCGTATGTGCGTGCGGTTCGTTGCCCAGCGGGTGCGCATGGGTATGGGCATGGGTAAAATCCGGGGCATCGGCGTTCAGGCGACCCTTGTCCAGCGTGAGGTAGGTGGACGAAACCTGTGCCAGAAAATCCCAGTCATGGGAAATGGTTATACGGGCAGTGTCAAGCCCGCGCAAAACATCGGTAATGTGCTGGCGCGCCTCGTTGTCCAGCCCGTTGGTAGGCTCGTCCAGCAGCAGGGCTTCCGGTCGCATGGCCAGCACGGCAGCCAGGGAAACCAGCTTCTTTTCTCCGCCGGAGAGCCTGTGCGTCAGGCGGTTTTCAAAGCCGTCCAGGCCGATGTGCCGCAGGGTTTCAAGCGCGCGTTGCCGGGCTTCTTCGGGCGAAAAACCCAGGTTCAACGGGCCAAAGGCCACATCTTCAAGCACTGATGGGAAAAAAAGCTGGTCTTCGGCGTGCTGCAGTACAAAACCCACGGCGCAACGAAGATGATAAAAGTCTTTTTCGGTCTGCAGCGCGCGTCCGTGAAAGCGCACAAGGCCCTGCTGCGGGCGCGCCAACCCGGTAATGCAGCGGAAAAGCGTTGTTTTTCCACTGCCGTTGGGGCCGTAAAAGCCCACGTGCTGCCCCGGCATGAGGGCCAGATCAACGCCATTGAGCACCGCATGCCGCTGCCCGTCGCGCTCGTAGCTGAAGTGGATGTTTTCCAGGGCAAAGATGGCGCGTGCCGTATCCATAGTATCAGCCATAAAGAGTATCCCTGTATTCTACGGCCACGATGCCCGCAAGGCAGAGCAGCACAAATACGGCAAAAAGGACGTCCAGAGCACGGGCCTTGAACACCGCCACTGAATGGAATTGTCCTGAGAATCCCCGAAGCAGCATGGCCTCGCGAACTCGCAGGGAACGCTCATAACTGCGCACCAGCAAAAGCCCCAGCAGTGCTGCCAGAGTGCGGTAGGTGTGCATGTCGCTTTTGGGGCGAAAACCCCGCAGACGGGCGGCCACGCTCAGGCTTTGCCACTGTTGCGCGATAACATGCACGTAGCGCGCCGTGAACAGGAAAAGAAAGACCAGCTTGCGCGGGCAGCGCAGGCATTCAAGGGCGCGTCCGGCAGTGGAGGCATTCATGGTGGCAACCAGAGCCAGAAAAATGCACACAATGGCATTGGATTTGATGCTCACCAGCAGGGCCAGATGCAACCCTTCCGCGCTGATGCTTACAGGACCCCAACCGACGACTTCGCGCCCCGGCATGGTAATGGGCGTAACGCACCACAGAAAAGCCACAAAAATATTGACCACAGCCAGACGGCGCAGCAGCGGCAGCAGGGGCGGCCTGGCCGCGATCAGCAGAAGCATTCTGTTGTTTTTCGCTGCTGGCGTGGCCCTGCTGCTGGCCTACTGGCGCATGGGGCTTACAAACATTGCCCTGAGCGAAGGCGTGGACTTGCCGGTCAATCTCTGGTCCGGCTATCTGGTACTGCTTTGCGGCGTGGGCTTTCTTGCTGGCGGCCTGCCGCACAATGGACCGGAAGCCAAACGCCGCAAAAAGGAACTGGCCCAGCTGACCGGCCGTCGTGACACCTGCGCCGCTCATGTGGCGGAGCTGGAAGAGCAGGCCCGCCAGCTTTGCCGTACAGCCCAGGTGCAGAATATGGATATGGTCACTCTGGAAGCCACAGAGGTGCTGCTGGAGCGGGAACGGGAACAGTGCTTCCTTGAGGAGCGCGCTCGTAAGGACATGGATGCGCTCAAACGCTCTCTCGACCTTGCGCGCACCGAGGTAAGCAAGCGCCAGGCTCTGTATCAGGAGGCCGAAAGCGTGGTGCAGCAAACCCGCCGCCGCTGGCATGAGTTCATGCTTACCCTCAAGGTCGGCAATGTACCCGCGCCAGAGGGAGCCACGGCTTTTTTCGCCAAGGTTGAATCCGCCCGGCTGGCATACAGCGCCGTGGCCGCAGCCCTGAATGAACTGCGCACCCTTGAGGACGGCCTTGCCTATGCCGAAGAACACATGCAGCGATTCCCCGCTGTGGCCGAACGTCTGCCCGCCGGGGAAGGAATGGCCGCATCCCTGCCGGTACAGGCCACAGAGGCGGAATCGTCCCGCCACGCAACATCCAAGACCGCTTTTTCAGACATGCTTGCCGAAGTTGTACGCCAGATACTGGAATCATGCCGGGAGGCCGATACCGCGCGTGAACGGCGCATCAAGGCCGAAGCAGCGCTCCAGAATGCGGAAAGTGACAGACAGCGCGTCCTCACCCGTCAGGCTGAAGCCACTGCGGAACTGCGCAGTGCCGAAGACCGGCTTGCTGCCGCCCGCAGCCAATGGTCACATTGTCTTGAAGGCCTGGGGCTTGGAGCGGAGCTTGATCCGGAAACCGTGCGAGAAGCGTTCAAGTATATGGAAAACTGCCTGGCTGCGGAATCGGCCCTTGAGCGTGCCAAAACTGAACTGGCTCAAAGTCGTTCAGAACTGGCCGCACTGCGGGAACCCCTGGCCCTCCAGTTCGACAGCCTGAACCGTTCGCCCAAAACTGACACTGATGGCAGTCCGGACTGGCTGCTCAGCCTTGACTCTTTGCTTGAAGAAGCGGAAAGCGCCGTCACGGCCCGCACACGCCGACAGACTATGGATCAGGAGCTTTCCGCTCTTGACGATGAGGTTCGTGCCGCCCAGGCAGCTCTGGATAAAGCTCTGCATGCCGAGTGCGGATTGCTTACCCTTGCCGGGGCACACGACGCCGAAGATTTTTTGCGTCAGGCGGCGCTGCACGAAGAACAACGTAAGTTGGGACAACGCAAACTGGACCTTGAAGATGCCTTGCGCCTTGCGGCTGACAAATGCCCGCTTGAAGATTTTTTGCCACAGTTTGAGCACGAAAGCCGTGAGGCTCAGGAAAGCCGTTGCGCAGAAATCGCTGCGGAACTTGCTCAACTCCAGGAAAAGGAACAGGAACTGGGCGACCGGGTCAGCAGCTTGCGCGCCAGGGTGGAGGCCCTGTCGCATGACGACGAATTGGCAAAATTGCAGCAAGAAGCTGCCACGCTGGAAGAAAGCATGCAACGCATGGCGTATGAATGGAGCCGCAGAGCGCTTGCCAGGGGCATTCTTGAAGCCGCCAAAAACACCTTTGAACGCGAACGGCAGCCCGAGGTCATTCGCCTTGCTTCAGAAATATTCGCGCGCATCACAGGGCGCCGGTGGAGGGGCATCAACGCTTCTCTTGAGGATAAAACCCTGAGCATTCTGCCTGCCCAAGGCGAAGCGCTTGCCCCCGAAAATCTCAGCAGGGGCGCGCGCGAACAGGCATACCTGGCCCTGAGGCTGGCCTACATCAAAAACCATGCGGCCCATGCCGCCCCCCTGCCTGTCATCATGGATGACGTGCTGGTCAATTTCGACCCCAAGCGGGCCGAACGCACGGCGAGGGCCTTTGTGGACCTGACGGCCGAAACAAACGGCAAGGGGCATCAGATGCTTTACTTTACCTGCCAACCTCACATGGTTGACCTCTTGCGCAAAACAGATCCCGCTGCTGCCCTTTTTCACGTGGAGCACGGAAACATCAGGGCTGCCTGATCTCTGCCTTGCCTTTTACATCAAGCGAAATGATAACGCCGTCGTCCTTTGGGCGACGGCGTTATCATTTCGCTCCCGGCATGAACGCCCCGGCTATTCAGAGCATTTCAGCTTTGCGAACATTATAATTTGGACAGATTACAACGTACACTATGGACCCAAGAGCGCAAACGCATGCCCTGTCCTCTTCTGCCCGCAGTCCCCAGGATAGACACTGTATCTGCACTTTCGCCCTTGCAACGCGCATCTGGTCACGCATCTATCACAGCGGTTTAAAAATGAAGCTAAGCTAGAGCAATTTAACTTTTAAATTGCTCTGACGGCTGCGTGAGCAGACGTTCGCTACGGAGGCGTAAGCGCAGTTTATCTGCGCGGTTAAACGCCGAAGTGAGCGTGCCTTAAACTTTGAGAATGTATATTCTCAAAGTTAATCTGCTCTAGAGTAGATTAACTTTGAAATACTTTACATTTCAAAGTGTTCATTCAGCCGAAAAATACGATTTTCGGCTGAATCCGCGCCACATTGCGACGCGCTGCACTTTCGGGCTGCGTTAGATCATTTACACTTTTTCAAAGTTAAAATGCTCTAATGGCACGGCAAGCCACCCTTTGTGATACAAAGCCGTATGGGTTTCATGCATGAGAACTCCTATTTTTGCAGCATCATACGAACTTCTGCTCCAAAGTTTTTGAAAAAGAATTTCAATTCTGTTGACATCGTTTTTCAACTATGCCAAGGTGCGCCATGCAATTACATACAGCGGAGGCAAAGCATGGCTTATAATGGTGATTCTGCACCGGTTTCTGACGTTACCCACCGCTTCAGTCAAGACAATCTTCACATTTGTCTCAATGACCAGTTCGGCCCTCGCCAGGCTGACGCTGTCATTGATCTTTTGCGCATCAACCACATGAACTGCAAACGTATTTTCATTGACGTGCGCCAAGTGCACCAGCCCGTTCCCTCAGCTGTCAGCACGCTCAAGAATTCTCTGATCCTTGGCGGCTTCGGCACCGAACGAGTGATCTTTAAGGGAGAAAGTGGTTTTGCCATGGCGGTTGACGGCAACCGTGTGCTTATCCAGCAAGAAAAAAAGCACGTTTGCAAAGGCAACTGCGCCAACTGCAAATGCGGTCATCACAAGAAGGAGCACGTGCACGATCACGAGCACGAACGCCACAACTGAGCGCCTCCCGCCTGTCACGCAACAAAACAAACACCTTTGATGGTTACGGCCTGGCGCCATCTCTGTCTGCACTATGAGGCACACAGCCCATAACGCGGCATTGCGGAAAAGTTCCCGCGTAAACCGCGAAAACCATATGGAGGAAAAGGTATGAGCATCAAGGAAAGGAAACTTCTGCAACGTTTCAAAAAAAGCTGCATGGTGGCGTTGCTTGCTGCCGGCATGTTCGTGGGTGCGGCCGGGGGAGCCAAGGCCATCGAATTTAAGGCGCAGGGTGAATGGCTCATGGGCTTCGGCGTGGCTGATGCGCCTCTGGCCTCCCATGCACGTACCCCGCAGGGCGGCTATGCCAAAGAAAAAATTAACGACAACGACATGTTCGGCGCTGCTCAGCGCCTGCGTCTTCAATTGGACGCCGTTGCTTCCGAAAACCTGTCCGGTACCGTTTATTTTGAAATCGGCACCCAGAACTGGGGCAAAGCCGATGAAGGCGGCGCTCTTGGTGCTGACGGCAGCAACGTCATCAAACTGAAGAACGCTTATCTTGACTGGATCATTCCCCAGACTGACGCCCGCGTTCGCATGGGCATCCAGGGTTTGGCCCTGCCCAATATGGCTGGCGGATCCGCTGTGCTTGATGGCGACGTGGCTGCTGTTGTCGGCAACTACAAGTTCAATGAAAACGTTGGCCTGACCGCTTTCTGGGCGCGCCCGGTCAATGACAACTTCGATGCCGAGAAATACGGCAACGGCGACCGCAAGGCGAAGAACAACTATCTGGACAACATTGATCTTTTCGCTGTCTCCGTTCCTGTGACCTTTGATGGCGTAGAGGTTACCCCCTGGGCCATGTACGGCATGCTGGGACGTAACGCCCTGCGCGGCCTGAGCGAAATCAATAATAACGAACCTTGGGAAACCAGCGACGGTATCCTTGGCCAGAGCCTGCCCGGCCTGACCGAAGGATTCAATTTTGCCGGCGCCACTCCGCTTGATTCCCGCACAACGAACAAGCAGTATGGCAACATGTTCTGGGTGGGCCTGCCCATTGGCATCACCATGTTCGACCCGTTCAATATCGAATTTGACATCAATTACGGCTACGTTGAAAGCATGGGCCGCTACGATGTGGTAAAGCGCGGCAACGATAGCGATATCGTTCGCGGCAGCACCCAGCGCCAGGGCTTTGTTGCCAAGGCTCTTGTAGAGTACAAGATGGACTGGGCCACCCCCGGCATCTTCGGCTGGTACGGTTCCGGTGATGACGGCGATATCAAGAGCGGCTCCAAGCGCATGCCCTCCATTGCCGGAGCGGGCAACTTCACCTCTTTCGTGGGTGATGGCAACATGGCCTGGGGCGCTGGCCCCGGCGACATCTGCGACTGGAATATGACCTATGCCGGCACCTGGGGCATCGGTGGTCAGCTTAAAGACATGAGCTTCATCGAAGACATCAAGCACACCCTGCGCGTGGCCTACTGGGGCGGCACCAACGCTCCTTCCATGGTCAAGTATATGGAGTCCGCCTCTTCGTGGAACAGCGGCTTTGGCGTGGATGGCCCTTATCTGACCACCAACGACGGCTTGCTGGAGTTCAACCTGATCAACCAGTGGCAGATCTACGAAAATCTGGAAGCCAACCTTGAACTGGGCTACGTTGCCAACATGATTGATAAAGACACCTGGAAAAAAGACGGCTACTATGGCGGCAGCGGCAATGGCTCCTTTGAAAAGCAGGATGCCTGGAAAGCGCAGCTCGTTTTTGCCTACAGCTTCTAATCTCTGCTAAAAGCAGCCGGGGCTTGAATCAAGCCCCGGAATATATCCCACAACCGCGCGCGTCCCCTTCCCGCGCGTATTGATCCGCCGCCTTCTCTGGAAGGCAGCGGATTTATTGTTATCCCCTTGGCCTCATCATCCCCGTTTCGAGCATTAGAGCAGATTAACTTTGAGAATATACATTCTCAAAGTTTAAGGCACGCTCACTTCGGCGTTTAACCGCGCAGATAAACTGCGCTTACGCCTCCGTAGCGAACGTCTGCTCACGCAGCCGCCAGAG
>NZ_JBAIYW010000204.1:0-7894 GCF_036763055.1 Desulfovibrio sp. 1214_IL3152
CGCCGGGCGGCACAGCCTTGTTTGTCCCTGGGCCTGGTGGCAGGTTGCTGCGGACGGTCTTGATGTGGCGGACAACAGGGCCGGGCTGGTGAACTGGTGGGGCAGGGGAATGAGCCACAGTCCGGAGCCGAAAACAGAAGCGCCCCAGGCGCTGGAGAAATTTCTCGCGCGCTGGGGCGTATCCGTTCAAAAAAGTGGCCTGCGAAACAGAAATCTGTGCGCTGCCTCTGATCAGGGCTGGACCCTGATGCTGGAAAAAAAATTATAGTTTGCCGGTTCGGAGCATGCGGTTTTGCGAATATGCGCGCGCAAAGCCTGCAAGACCTTCATATGGGCATTGCCCGCACGGATATCCCGCGCCTGCGCCTCCGTGGCGGAGGCTTGCCCGTCCAGCCGACCGCTCTGAGCGATATCAGCGTAACATTGCTCTAGCCGAGGTTTTTGCTGCCCTTGAAGCTGATGCCGATGATTTCATAGGTCACGCGGCCACGGGGAATTTCAACGGAAACTTCATCCCCTTCCTCACGGCCAAGCAGGGCCTGTCCCACGGGCGAAAGAAACGAGATGGAACCCTTGCCGGGGTCGGCCTCGTCCGGGCCAAGAATGGTGTAGGTCTTGGCTTCGCCGCTGTCCACATCTTCCAGTTCCACGGTTGCGCCAAAGATAACCTTGTCGCCCTGGAGCTTATCAAGGTCAATAACCTGGTAAAGGGCCATGCGCGACTCAATGTACTTTATGCGGGCCTCAGCCATGCCCTGGCGTTCACGCGCGGCGTCATAGCCGGCATTTTCGCGCAGGTCGCCTTCTTCTCTGGCTTCCTTGATGGCCTGAATGATCTCCGGCCGCTCGCTTTTCAGGCGGGCCAATTCTTCTTCCAGCGCCTTGTAGCCTTGTACGGAAATGGGAATACTCGTCATGTCGAACCTCGCAACGCAAAAAAAACGCCGCTGCCCAAGCAGCGGAGCATGCGTTTAGCAAAAAGTGGTTTTTATGAAAAAATCTGGTATTCCGGCGAAGACCATGGTTCGGCGCGCATAAGCGCTTTAAGCGCTGCCAGCTGCCAAAAAAATGCCGGCCTTGCGGCGTTTTCACAGTGTGAATTTTGCCGGAAAATACACACCGGGCAGCTGCACCTTGCAGGCCCGAAAACCTCTCCGGCCGAGCGGACCGGAATCAAAACCGTAACTGCGCCTCTACCCTAACCACTGCACAGGTTCCGGTCAAGCTTTAAACAAAAAATTCCAGCCCTGCTGGGCGCATACCTGCAGGGTATGCACAGTTGGCACTTGCGCCGTGCTGGTGCAGCGTATATGCTAAAAAAATTGTTATAAACCGAGCTGATCGTCAGCCGCATTCAAACAACGGCAGCTTATGAAAAAATATTTGCGTTATCTCGGGCCATTACTGATCTCCGCCATTTTCTTGCTGGCAGTGTATCTTTTGTACCATAAGTTGAAAAGCTACAGTGTCGCGCAAATCCGCGAAAGCCTTTCCCAGATATCCCATACGCGCATCGCCCTTTCCCTGTTGCTCATGGTGGTCAACTACATGATCCTTGTGGGTTATGACTGGCTTGCGCTCAAGGCCATCCACAAAAGCCTTCCCCTGCCGCGCGTGGGGCTGGTTTCTTTTGTGGGGCAGGCCGTAAGCTACAATTTTGGCGCGCTGCTTGGCGGCACAAGCGTGCGTTACCGCTTCTATTCTGCCTGGGGTTTTTCGCTGACAGACATAGTGCGGCTCGTGCTTATGCTGGCGGTCACCTTCTGGGTGGGAGCGCTAGGGCTGTGCGGAGCCATCTTTATGGTGGCGCCCCCCATTATCCCTGACGAACTGCTGGTCAAAATGCCCTTGAAAGACGTGCGGATACTGGGCGTCATTCTTTTTGCCATAGCCTGTTCCTACCTTGCCCTGTGTTTCTTTATCCGTAAACCCGTACACATTTTCGGCAAGGAATTTGTTTTTCCCCCGCCGCGCATTGCCATTGCCCAGGCCCTTGTGGCGGGCGTGGACATCGTGGCCGCCGCAGCCTGCATGTACGTGCTGCTGCCGGGAGATATGGGCGTCAGTTTTATCGACTTTCTGCCGAGTTATCTGATGGCCCAGGTGGCAGTGGTGCTGACGCATATTCCCGGAGGGGTAGGGGTGTTCGAGCTTGTCATCCTGCACCTCACCCACACCACGCACGAGCAGATGGTTTTTGCCGCAGTGCTCCTGTTCCGGCTGATTTATTTCATTATTCCGCTGCTGGCCGCGGCCCTGTTGCTGATGCTTTACGAGGTGCGTCAGCGTCGACAGGTGCTGCGTGGGGCCGGTCGCTGGCTTTCTGTGCTTTCGCACACCATTGCGGCCTATATGTGTTTTTCTGCCGGGATTATTTTGCTGGTGTCATCCACCTTGCCCCTGGGAAAGCACGCCCTTGCCATGTTGCGCATTATGGAACCCTACCATGTGACGGCCATTGGGCATTTTGTCAGCTGCCTTTCGGGCGCGGCACTGCTCTTTGTCTCTTACGGGCTGGAGCGACGCCAGACGCGCGCGTTTCATATGGCAGTGGTTTTTCTTTGCCTTGGCATTGCCGGGGCGTTGCTTAACGGTTTTTCCTGGCTTACGGCAGGAATGGTGAGCGTGGTGCTGCTGGCCGTGTGCATGGCCCGCAGGCGTTTTTATCGCGCCTCCTTTTTCTGGCAGGAGCCTATCCCCCTGTTCTGGCTGGGCGGCGCCATGGGCGTGCTCGTGCTGGTGGGCGCTCTGGGCTGGACACTGTACCACACGGCATGGAGCCATTCCGCCAACTGGTGGGGCAACGCGGCCCCCAACGCCACACGCACGACCTACGCTTTTGTGGGTATTGCCGTGGGGCTGGTGCTTTCGTGGATATGGCGCGCCTCTCTGCGGCGACGCGCGCGTCGCAGACAAGGAAGTTGACGGCATTCAGAGCATTTTCACTTTGAAACTGCTCTGTCGACTGTGTGTATAAGTGCAATTTATTTGGCATGTTAAGTGCAAAAATGAGCATGCCCTTAAACTTTGAGAATGGACATTCTCAAAGCTAATCTGCTCTATAATGCAAAAGGCCCGTGGCATGCCACGGGCCTTTTGCATGGTCGCTGAACTGCCTTGATCGCTGATGATCTCTGCCGCTTTTCAACGCTTTTCAGCTCTCCCTGCCATTCGCTACAATTCTCTGCTGAATGGAGCCGAAGCTATGCGGACAGCAGAGACCTCTAGCTGGGCGAACGCCCCCGCTTCCGTTTATCAGGCGGAAGCGGGGGCGTTCTTAACCATGTGGAAAGCGATGTTTTTATGCAGCAAGGCTAGAACGTAAAACGAACGCCCAAGCTGAATTCATTGGCATAAGGGGCCATGCCGACCTTGGCCTTCTGACCGCCAAAGGACTTTTCATGTTCATAATAGCTCAGGCCCACGAAACGGTAGGCCAGATCGGCAGAGATGGTGTCGGTAAAGGCATAGGAAACACCGGCTCCGGCATTCCAGGCAAATACCGTGTTGTAATCTGTGCTGCTTCCGCTGTAGCCCAGGCCTTCGACCTTATACCTGCTTTCAATAAAGCCCATGCCAAGCCCGCCGCCGATATACGGCGTAAAGGCGGTGTCATTGTGGAAGTCCCAATAAAGATTAAGGAACAGGGTTTGCAGGTTCCAGCGGCCCTTCAGGGTCGCGTCCAGGCCGTGCTTGCCGTCCCAATCCGTTTCTGAATTGGTGCGGATGGCGTATTCAATTTCTGTACGCAGGGGGATGTCGTTGGCAGGGTAGAAGTCGTAACCGACAAACGCGCCGCCCCCCACGGTATTTTGGCTGTATTCGCCGGTGTCGAAGAGGTTTGCGCCTTTGCTTGTAGAGACGTTTCCAGTGCTCTGGATGGAATCAATGAATTTGAGGCCCAGATAAAAACCGGAATTTTGTGCGAAGGCGGGTACAGCAAGGGCCACAGTCAGTGCGACGGCTAGAAAGATTCTTTTGAACATGACTCTCTCCAAGTTTTGTTATGCCGTTTTTCAAAGCCTTTCTTTGGCATTTGCCCGTTTTTTCGGAATTGATATCCGCTTTTATGCTGACCATACCTGAACATTGTAAATTATCAAGCGTGCTGAAACACAGATACGAACCATGTAATTCATAATAATGGTATGGTATTGCGGTATGTTGTTAAATAGTGCCTGATTTTTTCCTGAATTGGAGTTTTTTATGTGTGCCAGGGCGTTTTGCCTTTGTGCGTAGACATCTTAAAAGTGTTGTGACACTTAAATTTGAGATTAACACTGTAAATATGCTTTGTTACGGAATTGACCGTAAGGCTGCACAAAGGCTGCACATACGCTTTGCAGTGCCTATGCCTTGTATGAAAGCAATAAATGCGTAGGCATTGTCAACGCTGCCAATGAGCTGGAACTGAAAAACCCGATGTACCCGGTGAAATGAAGTAGCCGCAGTAAAACCAGCTAGATCCGAAAATGTGAGGCGAGGCTTGCCCTTCAAACAGCAAGCCTCGCCTCACATTTTCGTTTATTATATTTTTGCTTAGAGCAATTTCACTTTGAAATTGCTCTGGCGGCTGCGTGAGCAGTCGCCCGCCGCAAAGGTGCAAGCGCAGCTTCAGCCGTTACGACAAAGGAAGTTACGGATGCTTCAGGAGTTGTAACGCGGGAAACTACGCTTGCAGACACCATATATAACGAGCGGTTTGTTGCCACACAACCACTGTCGCCATTCGTAAGGCTCGCAGGCTCGCCAACGACTGCCGCGAAGACAGCAGAGCTATTTACTTGCGCGGTTAAGCAGCGAAGCGAGCGTGTCTTAAACTTTGAGAATGTACATTCTCAAAGTTAATTTGCTCTAGTTGCCGTTGTCTTGTCACTACGGCCCAAGCTGAAGACGAGCCAGATTTGCCTGCACGGCCCCGCCGTTGGCTGGGCCATGTCATTTGAAGCGGGCGTCAATGAAATCACGAATTGAGTCTATCACACAAAAAATCACACATAATAAAGATCAGGGCAAAGAAAAAGGGGCTACTGTTATCCAGTAACCCCTTGAAATATGGCGGAGAGGGAGAGATTCGAACTCTCGGTACGCTATTAACGTACACACGATTTCCAATCGTGCTCCTTCGGCCAGCTCGGACACCTCTCCGCATGTTTTGCATTCGTGCAAAGCCGAAACTGTATATGGCATATCCACAGAGAATGCAAGCAAAAAATGGTAAAATTATGGGCTGATGCCGTGGAGCTGCTCTGTGCGCCTAGGTTTTATCCTCGGGCGGTGTTTTTTCAGCATCCGTCTTTTTTTCACCCCTCCGCCGGAGGGGTGGCAAACGAAAGTCCATTCAGCACAGACCGCCGCCTGTTTTAACCAGCATCCAGAACAGGCCGCCCACAATGACCACAGTCAGCAAGATTTTGATCAGCATTTTTTAATCCTGCCCGGGTGTTTCACCCTTTTTGTTTTCCCGTCCTGCGCGTTTTTTTTCAACCTTGGCAGATCGGTAAAAGATCCATAGCGCCAAGGCTGACAGCAGGGTGATGGCTATGGCATTGAGTGTCAGGTAGCCCATAATTTCATCCTCAGGCGGTTACGCCCACCTTGCTGAAGCCGCTGTCGACGTAAATGATCTGCCCGGTCACGGCGTTGGCAAGATCAGACGCCAGAAAAGCCGCCACGCCGCCCACGTCGGCAGTGGTCACGTTGCGGCGCAGGGGCGAATTGTTTTCCACCATGGTGAAAATATCCTTGAGACTCGACACGGCCGAGGCGGCCAGTGTTTTTATGGGACCTGCGCTGATGGCGTTGACCCTTACCCCCTTGGGGCCAAGGTCATAGGCCAGATAGCGCATGGACGCTTCAAGAGCGGCCTTGGCCACACCCATGATATTGTAGCCGGGAATGACCTGGGTGGAGCCATGATAGGTCATGGTAAGCACCGAGGAATTTTCGTTGAACAGCGGCTCAAAAGCGCGGCAAAGCCCGGTGAGGGAATAGGCCGAAACTTCCAGGGCAAGCTTGAATCCGTCACGTGAGGTATCCACAAAGCGGCCGCACAGGTCATCGCGGTTGGCAAAAGCCACGGAGTGAATCAGAATGTCCAGATCCCCCCATTTTTCTTTGACCACGGATGCGGCGTTTTCAATCTGCGCGTCATCGCACACATCACACTGGAAGGTGAACTCGCCCCCCAGCTCTTCGCTCAGAGGCTCAACACGTTTTTTAATGGCCTCACCCACATAGTTGAACGCCAGGCGCGCTCCCTGAGCCTTCAGAGCAGCGGCAATGCCGTAGGCGATGCTCCGGTTGTTGGCTAACCCCATGATAAGAGCTTTCTTTCCTTGCAGCAGCATGGATCCTCCTAGGAAAAATACGGGCCGGACAGGCCGCGTGCGGTTGTAAATTGCGCCGCCTGTCCGCTGTTGCGGCTGGGGGCTGTATGAAAAAATGTTTGGCAACGTTGCCCTGGCCAACCAAAAGCGTAGCCGGAGCGCATCGGGCGGGACAAAAGGCCCGCGCTCACGAAACAGGCTGACCAAGCAGGATGCCGCACTTGACCATCATGCGACTGGGGCGTGGCGGGTGTGCCGGTAACAAGCCGTATCTGCCGCGTGACAGACATATCGTGTATGCAGACCGCGGCGATGATTCTTCGCACGGTAGCGGCAAAGCCGCAAGCCCGCGCCTTGGCTGCACGGGGTTGCAGCGTATTTATTTTGTAATAATTTCGTAGGCTTCTTTGTATTTGTCCGCAGTAATTTTTATGACGTCCTCAGGCAGGGGCGGCGGTGGAGGCTGCATGTCCCAGGGCTGCGCTTTGAGCCAGTCGCGCAGATACTGTTTGTCGAAGCTGGGTTGCCCCTGTCCGGCTTTGTACTGATCCGCAGGCCAGAAGCGCGAGGAGTCGGGCGTAAGAACTTCATCAATGAGGTGCAGTTTGCCGTCAATAAAACCAAATTCAAATTTGGTATCCGCCACGATGATGCCGCGGCTTGCGGCATAGGTGCGCCCGGCCTCATAGAGGGCCAGTGCGGTTTTCTCAACCTGGCGGGCCATGTCTTCACCCAGCAGGCGGGCCGCCTCGGCCACGCTCAGGTTTTCATCGTGCTTGCCCAGTTCCGCCTTGGTGGAAGGCGTAAAGATAGCAGGCTCAAGCTTGTCGGATTCTTGCAGGCCGGGGGGCAGTGCGTAGCCGCAAAGGGAACCGTTTGCCTGATAGTCGTTCCAGCCGGACCCCGTTATATAGCCGCGCACGATGCATTCCACGGGCAGGGGGGCTGCCTTGCGCGCAAGCACTGCGCGGCCCTCAAGCTCGTCCTTCCAGGGGGCCAGCGCGTCTGGAAAACGATTCACATCGCTTTCCAGCAGATGGTTGGGGACAATGTTCTTGAACTTTTCCATCCAGAACAGGGTAATCTGGTTCAGGATTACCCCTTTGTAGGGGATAGGTTCGTTCATGATCACGTCAAAGGCCGACATTCTGTCTGTGGTGACGATGAGCAGTGTTTTTTCGTCCACATTATAGATGTCGCGCACCTTGCCGCGTGAAAGCAGCGGGTAGGCGGTAATGTCAGTTTTGACCACAACCTTCATGGGTGCTCCTGATGTGTCGGCCCGATTATTTTTTGGCGCGCGCTTCTACGCTGCGCGCGTGCGCTTCGAGCCCTTCCATGCGGGCAAGGGCGGCAATGGACTGCATGTTTTGCTGCAAAAAGGCCGGAGACGTTGCCACAATGCTGGTTCGCTTGCAGAAAGTCTGCACGGAAAGGGCCGACGAAAAGCGGGCCGTACCCAGCGTGGGCAGCACATGGTTGGGACCGGCGAAATAGTCGCCGACGGCCTCGGGGCTGTGCTGGCCCATAAAGATGGCTCCGGCATGGCGTATGTGGGGCAGAAC
>NZ_JBAIYW010000378.1:0-7860 GCF_036763055.1 Desulfovibrio sp. 1214_IL3152
GTTTGTGGCGGCTCTGGTTGCGGGCAACGGCGAAGCTGAAAAATGGGTCAGGGACGCCCTGGCGGAGCAAACCGCCGCTATCTGTCCCCAAGGCGCAGACGGGCAGGTTCAGCGAGTGGCAGCACGGTTCGCGCTGTGCGCGGTGGCTGGCATGTTTGCTGTAAAAAATGGCATTTTGCCGCTTACAGCGCAGGACATTACAAGCGCGGTAAAAACCTGTTTTAATTCATGGGTTTACAATCGCGGCGGCATCGGCAGTGGCGAAGACCAAAAAATAATTGAAACATTACATGCCTTTATTGAAACGCACGGGCAAAGCCGGTTCCAAGATTTGAATCCGGCTGAAGATAAAAACGGCAATGTCCGGCCCCAAACCGTCGTAAACCGGGCAGGGTTTAGGGATGGCAACACTTTTTATATCCTGCAAGAGCAGTGGAAAATGCAGGTTTTCCAAGGCTTTGACGCGAAAAGAGCGGCAAAGATACTAAATGAGAAAGGGTATCTGAAAGGCAGGGAAAAAGGGCGGCTGTTGAGTAAAGAGACGCTGCCAGACCTGGGCGCAACTCGCTGCTACGTTGTAAAGCTACCCGAAAGCGAAGAGTAAAATATAGGTCAGCATATTGAAAAACGGGAAACTTATTTCCCGTTTTTTTTGCGCTGTAAAAACGGGAAATGAAAAACGGGAAAAAAAAGACCAATGAAAACAAACAGATATACCCACTTTTCCCGTTTTCCCGTTTTTCCCGCTCCGAAACAGTCAACTTACAGGGTAGTCAATTCCCGTTTATTGAATTTTTGGTATTGATTTCAATGTATTTGGCCCTTTTATAGATTATTCTATATAACTCTGATACTGAATATTTCTACACAACTATAAGTTAGTTGTTTTAAAACGGGAAAAACGGGAAAACGGGAAAACTACATATAACTAGCGCAAATTACTGTATAATATTTTCCCGTTTTTCGTTTCCCGTTTTTTTTTGAAAATAAAAACGGGAAATAACGAAAAGCTTTGATAAAAAAAGAGCGCCCTGCCCAAGAATGGCCGTAGGCCATTCTTGGGTCCCTGGGCGCGGGGTGAGGGGGTGGAAAAGGCAAAGGCAGGGGAAACCTTTCTTTTTTAAAGCCGCAAGCCAGCCAACCCCCCCTGACCGCCCTGCCTTTCTCTTCGCCCCCCTGGGGCGTTCACCCCCTCACCCCCCGCCGAGGGGTCCCCCCGGCCGTAAGGCCGGTGGGGCAAGGCGGCCTTTCCCATCAAAGCGCCAACCCAACCCCCCCCTGACCGCCCTGCCTTTTCCCTTTTCCCATTTTTTAGCCCCTCCCTTCCAAAAAATCGCTCTCATTTCGATTTTAAGCCTCTATTTTTAAAAATCCGCATCCACGCCGCGCAAAACAAGAAAAGCCGCTTAAAAGCGGCTTTCCGGCTTAAATCTAAGCTCATGCTGTTATCCGGCACTATATTTGCCGTATTTCCCTGCAAAAAATTTATCGCTATAGTACGTTATCCGGTCTATCCGCAACGGCTTCATACCGCCCGCGAGCAGAAAAGGCTTTTCAACCTTAGCTTGCATCGCTTCGCCCACCGTCACCAGCCGCCGGGACGTATAACTGCTAGTCATTCGCCCTGACTTTTCATCTTTAGACTGTGTTTTGACTGTTGTATCCCCACACATTTCGCTTATTTGTTCCGCCGTTTTTGTGTCCTCCGCCCCAATAAACAGCTTAATTGCATTGTTTAGGAACTCTTGCCCGCCCTCTTTATAATGGTCCGTCAACTGACTAAGCCCTTGTATTATTATACAAAAGCGTATGTCAAACCCTGCGGCTATGGGCATTGCATTTTTAACCGCATCAAACTTGCCGAGTTGTGCGAACTCATCCATGAGAAATACCAATGGATGCTTCATCTTCTGCAATTCCTGCTCTTGTGCCGCCACCGGCCGCTCATTTTTCTGATTTTGGTTTAGCGCATAGCTATATATCATGCGCAAAAGCATCTGAGATACAGCCAAATTGCCGGGCGACACTACCACATATAAGCTTGAAGGCTCGTATTTAAACATTTCGAGCCGAAAATCTGTACGACTCAGTACATGCGCAATTCTCGGATCATCAAGAAAATCGCACATCGTGTCTACAGTTGCAAAAATGCTCAGCAGCATTTCGTTTTTTTCGTCGCCATCTCCTTGAATTTCAAGGATTTTGTTAGCGCCTTTTGCAATATTGCCGTCAAACTCATCCATGCCTTGCATTTCTTTCAGCATTGCAGTTTTCTTTTCCGCACTTTGAGTAAGCATTTCCCGGACCTTACCCAAGTTTCTTTCCCCTCCCTCAAACTTAGCGCATACGTACAGGATGAACGTAACAAGCACGTTGCGCCCGGATTTCACCCAGAAATCTTCTTCCCCGGCTCCGCCGCCCGACATAGTATGCGCCAGCGCCCGCGCAAGCGTTGTAGCATCTGGACTACCTGCCTTTATGTAGTCCAGGGGATTAAAGCAGTGCGTTTGCTCTGCAATTTCGTGGTACGGGTCCACAACATATACGTTCTGTCCCATTTTTTCCCGCTGCGCTGCTGTAATAGCGTAGTTTTCGCCTTTTATATCGTTGCATATAATGCTGCCACGATATGTAAGTAGTGTCGGTATGATAACGCCAACGCCTTTCCCGCCGCGAGTTTTTGCACACACTAAAGAGTGATACTCCGCCCCAAGCCACTTATCGCCTATTTTACCCATCAATACCCGCTCCCCGGGCTTTGTGACAAGCCCGGCCTTTTCCGCGTCCTCCAGCGTTCCCCACGCCGCCGAACCATGCGTAGTTACCGGCTTTTCCCGCAAAAACACATACCAGATGCACCAGCCCAGGACGAGCAGAATTGTAGCAGCCACGACCTTCAGCACTCCATCATTCATAACAAACGACAGAATATCAAAAAAGTCTTGCGAGAACAGCCACTTCCAGTGATCAATATTGAAATATTCCATGATTTTTTCCTCTTGCAGTCATCCCTGACTGCATGTTGACTTTATATTAAATAGTATTCCACTGTTAATTAAAACAGCTTGCCTATTATCCAATCTGTTATAGCTAACCGATTGAACATATTGCCGATAAGAAAAGCAATTATGAAAATGGGCGTTGCCCATCCAAGATGCCGCCATGCCCCGCCGCTCTGCGCATCCTCAATTCTTTCAGCAACTTGCTGCAAAAGTTTAGTCGCCGCCCTCTTAGCTTCGTCAGCGGATGTTTTTTCGCAGCCGTCAAGCACATCCCGCGCCGCTTTTTCAACTGTTAAATGCAGTTGGTGCGGCAGCTTTTGCATCCTGTTGTCGAGATGTCCGTTCGCCAGCAACATACACATTATGGCGTCATGGCTGCGAATGCCAAAACGCTGCATAAATGCGTACATGTTCGCGCGTGTTTCAGCGCTCATGCTTTCCCCGGTAACGTCCATGTAAGCCCTTTCCAAACGATTCAACGCCTCGTCCGGGTGTTCATCGGCGGCGGGCAACGGCCGGGCAGGCGCAGCGTTTAACGTGCGTTGCGGCACAACCGCCGCCGCCTGTCCTTGCGCAGGAGCAGGAGCAGGAGCAGGGGCAGGAATAGCGCCAGGCTCCGGGCCGTAATCGCCTCGATATTCCGGCGGCAAGTCCTTTTCATCGATTTCTGCAATGTATTCAGTGCTTTGCATGGTATTCCCCTTTTTATCCGACCAGTTGTGCGAACGCAGCGTGAAACTCGTGCCGGACTCTTTCCGCTTCGATCTTTTCGCCAAAATCCAAGTCGCCGACCTGGTCCCAGCGCAGGCGCCCGTTGCGGATCGCAGCCATTACACGGTCCGCGCAGTCCGGGAAGTTAATTTCGCCGCCGCCCGCAGCAAAAATCTTGTCACGGATTTTTGAGCCATCCCAAATCTCGTATTTTTCCGGCCCGCCCCAGTAGCCATTTTTTACAAAAAATACAGGCGTTTGCGTAAAAACTGCGTGGAAATCTGCGAGCAGTTCAACGCTATCCACCTGCCTGTTTGCGACCCATAAAACGGCCAGTTCAGCACCCATCTCATTGACATTGTTAGCAATAATGCTGCCAAACTCGTTCCAGCCAGAGCGAGCGGGGTTGTTGATCAGGATAACGTCTGCCGCCGTTTTGTGCGCGATAGACGCAAGTTGAATAAAGCCTTCGCGGTTATCCAGGCACACAGCTACCGTTTCAACAGCCTGGCCGTATGCTTTGGCAAGGTCCGGGTTTTTAGTGTCTGCCTCTATAAGCAGTACGGTTTTGCCCGCCGCAAGGGCGGTATCCAGTACCGCGCTGGAAACCACGCTTTTGCCTGTGCCGCCTTTGTCGCCGCTTATGCTGATAATTTTTTTCATGGGTTTGTATCCTTATATATATGCGTTTCAGGTTTTACAGGTCTGCGCCGCGGTCCGGCCGAATAACAAATTGCCCGGGCGGGGTTACCGGCGGAGCGGTTTTAGCCGCAGCCGGAGCAGGAGCTTTTTTCTGCTGCTTAGCTTCCCTCTTTCTACTGCTGTTAGTCATATCCATAACTGTGCGCATCGAAATTTCAACGCCGGAAGCCTTCAGCGCTTCCATCACTTCATCCCACGTTGCACCGTTTTTCCTGGCGGCACGGATGCTTTTTTTCATCATAGCCACTGCCTGCTTTGTTCTCACCACGTCCGAATCAGCCGCTTTTTGAGCCATCCCATTTAGCGCTTGGATAGCAGCTTCGATGCTTCCTTTTGCAAACGTTTTTCTGCGTTTTTGCATTTTGACCTCCTTTTTCCTTCCTTTTCTCTTCAATTCAATGTCACTGTTGGTTCACAACTTTTGCATAACTAAATAATACACATCTCAAACAACGTGTCAAGCGCATGGCAAAAATGTACTTTATAAGCAAAAAAGATGCATTTAAAAATTCTAGCATGTTTACCATATCTCTCAATTTATATTCCATGTGTTTTCGCCACGTTTTCAACCCTTACGCACTCGTCCAAAAAAATAATGTCAAAAAGCTTGACATTGTTTTGCATATGTGTATCAAGGTTAGTTCATTATCTCTTCACTTTTTATTCAACCAATTGAAATATAACGTAATCATCCTTTCATTATCAGTTCAGGCGCTTAGCAAGGCATGTGCAGGAGTCCTTCCCAAAAATGTTTTTTTGTTTGTCAAGCTTTTTCTTTTTAGCTTCAGTCGCACATCGCAAGTCGATCAGCAAAGCTATTTTTTTATGTCACCTATGCTGCAAGCATCTTGCAAAAATGGCTGTAAACCGTTGCACAGAGCCGACATTGACATTTCATTGTATGTTCGTATTATATTCATATGAAGAACATGTTTTTATGCACTTTCACTAGTAACAGGATGGCCCTTGTGGCCACAACTCTGGCGAGTTGCGTCCACTGCGGGCAATCCTGCCTTCCCCATCCGGGGAAGGGTAGGCAAACTCGCAGCTTCGCTGCTCGTTTCTAAGAACGAACCAAAAAAAAGGACGTTTAAAAATGATCAGGGTCATTAACAAAATCCGTGCTCTCATGGCTGATGCTCCCCGCTTTACTAACGCTGACCGCAGACACTGGTATATTGTTGACCGGATCGCTGCGCTTGAAAAAAGAGTCGAAGCACTTGAAGAAGCTAACCGCTCTTCAAAACGCTAATAGACCAAAAAGGCGTGAGGCGGATAAACCGCCTCACGCCAAAGGAGTAAGTAAAAATGAAACGTGAACCTAAAAACCAGATGTTTAAATTCCGGCTGACTGAAAAAGAAAAGGACTTTATCCGCACTCAAGCTGAAGCTGCTGGACTCCCTGCAAGTGAATACGTTCGCGCCCTTGCGTTGGGGTATGAAATTAGAACACGGGCAGACGCGGCAGTGCTAAATGAACTGCGCCGTTTGGGCGGGCTTTGCAAACACTTGTATAACAGCGGTATGGACCCCGCCGCCACGGGCTCCGCCCTGGCTGCGCTGGGACACGCAGCTGACCGCCTGGCCCCGCGTTAGCTGGAGCATCTATATATAATGATAGGTGGCATGCGATGATAGCGAAGAAGCAGCCAAAAAACATGCAGTACACAAAAAGCCGCGCACAAGATGTAAGCGACTTGTGCCGTTACATTTGTGACGCCCGCAGCCACATGACCAGCCGCCCCACGTCCAGCGCCGAGCCAGAAAAAGTGATTTGCTCCGGTTCATTGGGCCTGAACTTTAAAACCTTGGATGCGAAAATTTCAGAAATGGCGGGGCTTGCGTCTCAAGCGAGATCAGGCCAGCCCCTTGATCATTGGGTATTGTCTTGGCAAGGGCATGAAACGCCTACGCCCGAGCAACTCCATGAAGCGGCCAGGATTTTCGTTCATGAGATCGGGCTTGACGGGCATCAAGTTGTATACGGCGCACACCAAAACACGAAAAATACCCATCTGCATCTTGCCATCAACCGCGTAAGCCCCGTTACAGGCAGAGTGGTGAAGGTAAACAAAGGCTTTGATCACCTTGCCGCAGCTCGCGCGATATGTGTCATTGAACACGCGCAGGACTGGGCGCAGGAACCGAACCCCGTATTTCATATGACGCCGGACGGCCCACAACAGCGCACAGACCGCAAGCGCGGCCTGTCAGACGCTGCCCGCGTCGCTGAGCGCAGCACAGCCCTGCCCAGCCTTGAGCGCAGAGCAAAAGCCCTGGCCCCTACAATAGCCGCCGCCACAAACTGGCAAGACCTGCACCGCCGCCTTGCGGCAGAAGGCGCGACATACGAAAGGCGGAAAGGCGGAGCGGTAATAAAATTTGGCAAGTCTGGCTTCATTAAAGCCAGCAAAGCTTCCCGCGCCGCAAGCCTCGCTGCTTTGGAAAAGAGGTTCGGGCAGCCTTTCCAGCGAGCAGAGCGCCTAGTTCCAAAGCCTTATGAACCTAAGCCCCCGGCGCTCCGCCACGATCTTGACCCCGTCAGCCTCATTCTTGCCCTCATTTTCCGTCTCCTCGGCTTCCACCGCGCCGCTCGCACGTTGCTACACACTCAGCAAGAGCTAGAACGCGCCGCGCTCCGCCAGGCCAAATTTCACAGCGCCCAAGCCAAATGGGCCGCGCAAAGCGTATTACGCGAAGAACATCAAGCCGCCCGCGCCGAGCTTAAAGCCGCGCAGGATGCCGAACTTGCCGCCGTTAAAACAATGACTCCCGGCCAGGCCCTGGCTTACTGCAAACAGCACAATTTGTTCCCTGCCGACACTACCACCACCCAAAAACAAACCACTGCTACCGCCCCGGCCACAGGGGCAGCAGAGAAGGAAGAAGCCATGGATAAGCACCTCCAGAATTTCAACATTGTCCACGCCGCGCTTGCCGCCGACCGCTACCGCTTGATAGCAAAAGACGAAGCTGTGGCCCCTGGCGAAACTCCCCGCCACTTTACGCACGGCAAGAAAAATGCCGGGCCGGAAGAACTCACGGAAACAGGCGCTTTCCGAGGCTGGACGCAGGACGAAGTTCGCGCCCACATGCATGAAGTTGTGGAAGCCGCTATTCAAGACAGCTACGGCACATACATCACCCCCCTTGCCGCTGACACCCACTACATCCTAATCGACGACATCAACACCCCGGAAAAGCTGGAAAAATCAACAGTATACGCCGCCGCACTGGAAGTGGAAAGCAGCCCCGGCAACCGACAAAAAGTGCTGAAAATTAAAGCCGACCCCGATCCCGCGCTTGCCAGGAGGGCCGCAAACGCTTGTGCCGCGCGGATAAATCAGGAGTGCGGCGACCCCGCAGTGCGCAACGGGGAACAGGCTTGGCGGCTCCCTGGTTTTTTGAACAACAAGCCCAAGCACCGCGCCGCAGACGGCTCTGC
>NZ_JBAIYW010000122.1:0-7836 GCF_036763055.1 Desulfovibrio sp. 1214_IL3152
CGAGCCGGCTCTTGCAGCCATACGCGCCCATGCCGGTGAAATGAATGGCGCACAACCCGCCACCCGCTTTGACTACGCCCTGCGCTGCGGTGAAAGCGTCACCGGCCTTATCAGCGCGGCTGCCCTTATGCGCCCCACGGGCATGGAGGGCATGGAAGTCAAAAGCATCAAGAAAAAAATGAAAGACAAAGCGTTTGCGGCCAGTGTCAGCCGTGACAACATACGGCAGTGTACAGAGGCCGGGCTTGACCTGGACGAATTTCTGGCCCTGTCCATCGAGGCCATGCGCGCCAGCGCCGACGAACTTGGACTGAGCAAATAACACGCGCGAGGCCGGTATGAATAAAGAATGCACGTTGCAAACGGATATACGCACCCTTGGCCCCTGCAAGCTCGACTCCCATTTGCCCTATCGCACCTGGGCCGACCACAGGACCATACAGATTTTTGTGGATGAAGAACTGACAGACGAAGCGGGCAAAGCCTTCGGCGTATGCCTTGAGGCTGCCGGGCCGCGTAAAAAGCTTTATTTCGATTCCACGCGGGCCAAGTGCGCCATCGTGACCTGCGGCGGCCTCTGCCCCGGCATCAACGACGTCATACGTGCCATTGTGATGGAGGCATTTCACGCATACAACGTGCCGTCCATACTGGGGATTCCTTACGGCCTTGAAGGCTTTATCCCCAAATACGGGCATACCCTTCAGGAACTGACGCCCAAAGGCGTGGCAGACATACACCGCTTTGGCGGAACCATGCTCGGCTCCTCACGCGGGCCGCAGGCCGCCGAAGAAATTGTGGACACGCTTGAACGCAGCAATGTCAATATTCTCTTCGTGATCGGCGGCGACGGCACCATGAAGGCCGCGCAGGCCATCAGCACCGAAATACAGGCCCGCAACCTGAAGCTTGCCGTTATCGGCATTCCCAAAACCATTGATAACGACATCAACTTCATTCCCCAGTCTTTCGGCTTTGAAACCGCCGTCTACAAGGCGACGGAAGCCATTGAATGCGCCCACACCGAAGCGTGCGGCGTTCCCAACGGCATCGGGCTGGTGAAGCTTATGGGGCGCGAGTCCGGCTTTATTGCCGCACGGGCAGCGCTGGCTCTCAAGGAAGTAAACTTTGTGCTTATTCCCGAAGCCCCGTTCTGCCTTGAGGGCGAGGGGGGGCTTTTGCCCGCGCTGGAAGAACGCCTGAAAGCGCGTGGGCATGCCGTCATCGTTGCCGCCGAGGGGGCCGGGCAGCATCTGCTGACAGAGCAGAACGGTACCGATGCTTCCGGCAATCCCGTGCTGGGCGACATATCCGAACTCCTGCGCACATCCATCAACGCCTATCTGGACGTGCGCGGCCTGGCTCATTCCATAAAATATATCGACCCGAGCTATATTATCCGTTCCATTCCCGCCAGCGCCAACGACAAGGTCTATTGCGGCTTTCTGGGCCAGTATGCGGTGCATGCCGCCATGGCGGGCCGCACCCATATGGTGGTGGGCAAGATTCAGGACCGGTACGTGCACCTGCCTCTGGAACTGGTCACACGCAAACGTCGCAAGCTCAACATTTACTCCGACCTGTGGCGGGCCGTGCTTGAATCCACGGGTCAGGGCATGCTCAAGGGCATGCTGCCGCCGCTGTAGCGCATTTTTTTCCCTTGAACTGTTGAGACGGCTGCGTGAGCAGGCGCCAGATCGAAGAAAAAGACCCTTTTCATGCGCCGCACGAACAGCGGGCTGAAAAGGGTCTTATGCATTTGTGCGCAATGGGTTTCAGTGGCGTGCCAGCGTGAGTAAGGGCAATTAGTTCTAGAACATATCGCGCATGCCGTACAGCTTGCCCGGCTTCTGTCCCGCCAGCCAGGCCGCCGCCCGCAGCGCGCCCTGGGCAAAGGTATCGCGCGAATGGGCCTGATGCGTCACCTCGATGCGCTCGCCGGGACCCATAAAGTACACCGTATGCACGCCCACCACATCGCCGCCGCGTATGGCCTGTATGCCGATCTGGGCTTTGGGCCTTTCGCCGATAATACCGTCGCGGGCAGAACAACGCACATCGTTAAGCTGCCAGCCGCGAGCCTCTGCCAGGCATTCGCCAAGGGTCAGAGCCGTGCCGCTGGGGCTGTCTTTCTTGCGGTTATGGTGCAGTTCAACCATCTCGATATCGTAGGCATCGCCCAGGGCGCGGGTCAGTTCCGGCAAAATCTTGCATAGCACATTGACGCCTATACTCATGTTGGACGACCAGAAAATGGGAGTTTTTTTCGCCAGTTCGCGCAGTTCGTCCTTTTCCGCATCCGTAAAGCCCGTCGTGCCGATAACCAGGGCATGACCGCTTTCGGCCACGGCACGGGCCGATTGCAGGCTCACGGCCGGGGCCGTAAAATCAATAGCCACCGCGCCCGGCGCTTTGGGCAGCACCGCCGCAAGGCTGTCGCCCACCGGACAGGACGCTCCTGCCAGATTTTCCACATGCTCCCTGCTGTCCACCAGTCCTGCCAGGCTAAAGGCCGGCTCCGTCGCCGCCAGATGGCTGATGGTTTTGCCCATGCGCCCGTTGGCCCCTACCACGATGATGGCTGTACTCATGCTTTGCTCGCTTTGTATTCAAATTATTCCGAAGCCGCTCCGGCTTCGCGCAACATGGTCATAAATTCCTCTTCGGTAAGCACCGGCACGCCCAGCGCCTGCGCTTTTTCAAGCTTGCCGCCCGCCTTTTCACCCGCCACAAGGTAATCAAGTTTTTTGCTTACTCCGCCAAGCGGCGTGGCCCCGGCGGCTTCGGCCAGCTTTTCGGCCTCACCGCGCGGTATGCTCAGGGTTCCGGTAAAAAGAATATTCTTTCCGGCCAGCGGGCCGGATATCAGGCCGCCCTCGTCAGGGCCGTCAGCAGAACCGCCGCCGCGCGGCCACAGACCCAGCGCCCTGAAGCGCTCAAGCTGCTCCCTGTTGGCGGGGCTGTTGAAAAAATTATGAATGGACGACGCCACTTCAGGTCCCACATCAGGCAGGCTCAGCAGTGTTTCCGCAGTGGCGCTTTCCAACGCATCCAGAGTCTCAAAATGCAATGCCAGGGTGCGGGCGGTCTGTTCGCCCACATGCCTTATGCCCAGGGCGCTGATGAGGCGCGGCAGGGTGGCGGAATGCACTGCACGGGCAAGCGCGTCCACAAACTTATGGGCCAGCACCTCTCCCATGCGCTCAAAGCCCAGGAGTTCCTGCACCGTAAGGGTAAAAAGATCCGCAGGAGACCGCACCCGGCCGCTGCTGACCAGTTGTTCTATCCATTTCTGCCCCACGCCTGCAATATCCAGCCCGGCCTTGGACACAAAATGCGTGATGGCCCGCAGCCGGATGGCGGAACAAGCCATATTTTCGCACCGCCAGGCCGCTTCGCCCTCTTCCCGGTACACAGGCTGGCCGCATGCCGGGCAGGTATGGGGAAAAACGTATTCCTGAGCGTTTTCCGGGCGCTTTTCCAGCACCGGCCCCACCACCTCGGGAATAACATCGCCCGCGCGGCGCACCATGACCGTATCGCCCACCCGCACATCGCGGTTGCGTATTTCATCTTCATTGTGCAGGGTGGCACGCGAAACCATAACACCGCCCACAGATACAGGCTCAAGCATCGCCACAGGAGTGAGCACGCCTGTACGGCCCACCTGTATCTCAATGTCTTTCAGCAGGGTCTGCGCCAGTTCCGCCGGAAACTTGAAGGCCACGGCAAAACGCGGTGCGCGCGCGGTGAAGCCAAGCGCCTGCTGGGCTTCAAGGTTGTCGAGCTTGGCAACAGCCCCGTCGATTTCCATAGGAAAAGCGGTACGGTGCTCCCTGACCCACTGGGCGTACTCTTCCACTTCCCCCACGCTGCGGCACAGCCTGCCGTCCGGCGGGGTGAGAAAGCCGTATTCCCCAAGCCGCTCCATAACCTCGGACTGCAGGAGGCAGGCGGGCGCGGGCGACCAAAGCGCCTGACCCAGGCTGTAGGCCAAAAAACGCAAGGGCCGCGAACCGATAATGGAAGTATCGAGCTGGCGCAGGGTTCCTGCCGCGGCGTTTCTGGGATTGGCAAAGGTTTTCAGGCCAAGGGCTTCCTGTTTTTCATTAAGTGCGGCAAAATCTTTCTTGTACATGACGACTTCGCCCCGCACCTCAAGCCTGGCAGGAAAAGGTCCCGGTCCTGCAAGCCGCAGGGGTACGGTGCGTATGGTGCGCACGGCCTCGGTAACAACTTCGCCCACCTCGCCGTCACCACGGGTGAGAGCTTCCTGCAGCACACCATTGACGTAGATGATCTCCAAAGCCAGACCATCCAGTTTGGGGTCACACCAGAAGCTTCCCGGCAGGGGACCGTTTACATCAACGCCCCAGGCGCGAACCATGCGTTCCGCAAACTCCTGCCACTGCTCGGCTGAAAATACGTTATCCAGACCATACATCTGAAGGCTGTGGGCCTTTTTTGCGAGACCGTCCAGCAGCCCGCCCCCCACACGCAATGTCGGCGAATGGGGCGAACGCAGTTCCGGCCAGCGGGTTTCCAGATCCTGCAGCTCACGGAACAGGGCGTCAAACTGCTCATCGCTGATTTCGGGCCTGTCCAGCGTGTGGTAAAGCCGGTTGTGGCGCTCAAGCTCGGCCGTAAGCCACTGGGCGCGCCGACGCTCTTCGCCGGTGGGACCGGAGGAAAAAAGGCTGTGCTGCAATGGCCCGCCCTGATATTCTTTATTCTGTGCCATGAAAGACCTTTTTGAAAATATCTATCCGCGAAAGCTTGAAAAACGCCCGTTTGGAGGGAATCACGCGCCCAGATGGACCCGCTGCCCGCGCCCCGCTCTCAGTCCGGCAACGCAATAAGCCGCGCCCGCAAAACACGGATGCGGTCGCGCAGTTGCGCCGCCTGTTCAAACTCCAGATCGCGGGCGGCCTGGCGCATTTCCTTTTCAAGCTTTGCCGCCAGCAGGGCCGTATCTTCGGCCGTAAGCGGGCTTGCGTCCGCAGCCTGCCCTTTGCTCTTGCCCCGCCCCTTGCCGCGCCCGCGTGAGGCGCCATCTTCCACATACAAACTATCCAGCGGAGATTCAAGGCTTTTTCTCGTGCTCACAGGCGTTATGCCGTGCTCTTCGTTATACGCTGTCTGCCGGGCGCGGCGACGGGCTGTTTCGCTCATGGCGGCCTTCATTGAGTCCGTTACCCTGTCGGCATACAGAATGACCCGTCCCTGGGCGTTACGGGCCGCACGGCCAAAAGTCTGGATAAGCGAGCCGGTGGAACGCAAAAACCCTTCCTTGTCCGCATCCAGGATACAGACCAGGGAGACTTCGGGAATATCCAGCCCCTCGCGCAGCAGGTTAATGCCCACCAGCACGTCAAATTCGCCCAGGCGCAAGGCGCGGATAATCTGCATGCGCTCAAGGGTATCAATATCCGAGTGCAGGTAGCGCGCCCGCACTCCCATATTGCAGCAATACTCCGTAAGGTCTTCGGCCATGCGTTTGGTCAGGGTGGTCACAAGCACCCTTTCGCCCCGGCTGACGCAGCCCCGGCATTCGCCAAGCAGGTCTTCCATCTGCCCCTTGGTGGGGCGCACTTCCACCAGAGGGTCCACAAGGCCTGTGGGACGGATGATCTGCTCGGCCACGATGCCCTGGGCCTGATCCATTTCGTATTTGCCGGGCGTGGCCGACACGTACACCACCTGATTGAGCAGCGCCGTAAACTCGTTGAATTGCAGGGGGCGGTTATCCAGAGCGGAAGGCAGGCGAAAGCCGTAGTCAACCAGCGTCTGCTTGCGCGAACGGTCGCCCTTGTACATGCCCCCCACCTGGGGAATGGTGATGTGCGACTCGTCAACGAAAAGAAGAAAATCCTTGGGAAAATAGTTGAGCAGGCAGGAAGGCGGCTCGCCTGCCACACGCCCGTCCAGGTGGCGGGTGTAGTTTTCAATGCCATTGCAGTAGCCAAGCTCTTCAATCATTTCAAGATCGAGCTGCGTGCGCTGCTCAAGGCGCTGGGCCTCCACCAGCTTGCCCTGCTGCCTGAAAAGGGTCAGGCGCTCGGCCAGTTCATCACGGATATCGCTGGCGGCGCGCTTGAGATTGTCCTGCGCGGATACGAAGTGGCTGGCCGGGTAGATGACGGTTTTGCTCACGTCGGCCAGAACTTCACCCGTAAGAGGGTCTATTTCGCGCATGGAATCAATGTCGTCGCCAAAAAATTCCAGCCGCAGGGCGCGCTCATGATGATAGGCCGGGATAATTTCAAGGGCATCGCCGCGTACGCGGAACGTGCCTCGATGAAAGTCATAGTCATTACGCTCGTAATGCACTTCCACCAGACGGGTGATAAGCCTGTCCATGGAAAAATGCTGGCCCACTTCAACGGGAACGACCATCTTGGCGTAATATTCCGGCGAACCGAGGCCGTAGATGCATGAAACAGAGGCCACAATGATCACATCGCGCCTGGTCAGCAGGGCATGCGTGGCGGCATGGCGCAACTTGTCTATATTGTCATTGATGGAAGAGTCTTTTTCAATGTAGGTATCTGATGCGGGAACATAGGCTTCCGGCTGGTAATAGTCGTAATAGCTGACAAAATACTCAACGGCATTGTGAGGAAAAAGCTCGCGGAACTCGCCGTACAACTGGGCCGCCAGGGTTTTGTTGGGCGCGAGCACCAGGGCCGGACGGTTGCAACGGGCAATGACATTGGCCATACTGAAGGTTTTGCCAGAGCCGGTAACGCCCAGGAGCACCTGGGCAGGCACGCCGGCCTGAAGATTGGCCGTCAGCTCATCGATGGCTCCGGGTTGATCGCCCGTGGGCGTATAGGAAGTCTCCAGGCTGAACGGGGTGATTAACTTGTCTTCCATCATGCTCTGTTTTGGGGTAAGAAGGTGTGAAATAATACACTAACAACGGGAAGTGCTATGGAAACAATCCTTGTACCCACGCAGTTCGACCTGCCGCTGGACAGAATCTACATTGTGGCCGCAACTCTCAAGACCTTCAAGGGCCGCCGCCACGTTGACGTGCAGATTTTCAGGCCCGGCGCCGGAGACGACGAACTGGAAGCCATACGCGGTCTCGGCCTGGTAGCCCCCGCCGACCCGTCCATTCCGGCGGAAGTGCTTCAAGGCGCTACGGAAGAAGCCGCCCTGCGCTGTGTTCTTGAAGCGTTTACCACAGAAGAAAGCCGCGCCCTGCTGGCGTATCTTGAAGAACGCTACGCCGAACACATTGAAAAAATTACTGTCTGCCCGATGGACATCCCTGTTCCTCTGGGTGTTGCCCCGCTGGCGGACATTCCCGAAAGCAAGACCGCCGGCTTTATTCGCTTTGACGCCGTGCGCGACTACAACCTGCCCTTCGCGGCTCACGGATACTATGATCTGAGCGCCCACGAACCGCTGGACAAGGAATAGTCATAGCGCTCCCGCCAGGGCTGCCAGATGGCGTCACAGGCAGCGCCCTGACCGAGATCGCAGGCAGCAGCCTGACCGGCATCAACACATCCCCCGCTGGTACGGGCGGGCGAAACAGGTTCGCCAACGCCTGAAATTCCGGCAAGGCGTTCCGGCGCAAGCGCCTGATCCAGTTTTTGCACAAAAAGCTCACGCGGCAACAGAACCCCGCCCATCTTCATGATGTGCGGGGTTTCCTGCTGGCAATCCAGCAAAATGACGCCTCGCTGGCGCAGCAGGGCCACAAGGCCCGCCAGAGCCGCGCGCGAAGCTTCGGGCATAACGTGAAACATCGACTCGCCAAAGAACGCCCGCCCAAGCCCCACGCCATACAGCCCGCCCACCAGATGCCCCTCGTGCCATGCCTCC